>JBEGOO010000286.1:0-3309 GCA_041182045.1 Verrucomicrobiota bacterium | reverse complement strand
ACGCCAACGCCGTCATGGTCGTGCGCGCCCACGGCATCTCCCCGGAACGTCGCGAGTACCTGAAGTCGCTCGGCATGGAGTTCCGCGACGCCACCTGCCCCGACGTCGGCATCATCGCCGGGAAGGTCCGCCTGCACGCGAAGAAAGGCTTCCGCACCGTCATCTTCGGAGACCCCCAGCACCCCGAGGTCATCGGCCTGCTTGGTTACGCGGAAGGGCAGGGGCACGTCATCACCGACGAGGCCGGCATCGCCGCGCTGCCCGACCTGGGCGAGAAGGTGTGCATGGTCTCGCAGTCGACGATGTTCACCGATGAGTTCGAACGGTTGGCCGCCCGGCTCAAGGCCCGGTTCCCGGCCACCTTGGTCTTCGACACCATCTGCGGGGCCACCAAGGACCGCCAGGCCGACGTGGTCGAACTGCGCCGGCAGGGTTGCGAGGCGATCGTCGTGATCGGCGGGCGCCATTCCGCCAACACCGTCAAGCTCGCCAAACTGGTCGAACTGCAAGGGCTGCCCTGTTTCCATGTGGAGACCGCGGCGGAGCTGGACGCCGCGGCCTTGGCGCGCTTCGCCACGGTGGGGGTCACGGCGGGCGCGTCCACGCCGGCCTTCCTGATCGACGAGGTCTGCCGCCGGCTCGAGGCCTTGGGCTGAGCCGGGGGCTTTTCCGACTGTTTTCCGTGGTAAATCCGACGCCGATTTATCACCGGTGACGCCCCGTCCCGCCTTGCGCCCCGGCGGGCGGGCTTCTTAATGAAACTCATCATGGTCCCCGCCTTCCTCACCATCCTCGGCATCCTGCTCGTCGTCCTCCTCGTGCTCGCGCTCTACGTCGTGGGCATCTACAACGGTCTGGTCACGCTGCGGAACGTCTTCCGCAACGCCTTCGCCCAGGTCGACGTGCAGCTCAAGCGCCGCCACGACCTGATCCCCAACCTGGTCGAGACCGCCAAGGGCTACATGGCCCACGAAAGCGGCACCCTCACCGCCGTCGTCGAGGCCCGCGCCAAGGCCACCCAGGCCAACGTCCGCCTCGCCGGCAATCCCAACGACCCCGCCGCCATGCGCGAGCTCAGCCAGGCCGAGGCCGGTCTGAGCGGCGCCCTAGGCAAGCTGATGGTCGTCTCCGAGAACTACCCTCAGCTCAAGGCCGACGCCACCATGCGCAGCCTGATGGAGGAGCTGACCTCGACCGAGAACCGCATCGCCTTCTCGCGCCAGGCCTACAACGACGCCGTGCTGGCCTACAACAACGGCCGCGAGACCTTCCCGCAGGTCTTCGTCGCCAATACCTTCGGCTTCGTCGCCGCCGAGTTCTTCAAGGTCGAGAGCGAGGCCGAGCGCGCCGCGCCGACCGTGAAGTTCTAAGCCCCGCGCCGCCGACCTCCCATGGGATTCTTCGCCACCCTCAACCCCGAGCAGCTCGGGCGCGTCCAACGGGCCCGCTCGGCGCAAGGCCCGTTCGATATCGGGGCCTGCTTCGACGCGGCGTTCGCCGCCCTCAAGCGGGACTTCTGGAACATCGTCCTGGTGCACCTCGTCGGGGCGCTGCTTAGCTGCTTCATCGTGACCTCGCCGCCGCTGCTGGTCGGCATCAGCCGTTTCAACGCGAAGGTGCTCCAAGGCCTCCCGGCCGGCTTCGACGACCTCTTCAGCGGTTTCGACGATTTCGGCTCAGCTTTCCTGATGATGCTGGTCATGTTGCCGCTCCTGCTCATCGGTTTCTTCCTTTGCTTCGTGCCCGGCTACTACCTGGCGATCGCTTGGACGATGGCCTGGGGCCTGCTCGCCGATCGCCGCGGCACCTTCTGGGAGTGCCTCGAGATGAGCCGTCAGGCCGTGACCGCCCACTGGGGTTGGGCCTTCCTGCTTTTGTTCGTCGCCAACCTGGTCTCCGGTCTCGGCGTCATCGCCTGCGGCATCGGGATCCTCGCCACGCTGCCTTTGCATTCCTTGATGGTCGAGGCGGCGTACCAGCGCCTCTTCCCCGAGCCGCCTGCGGTCTGAATCCCGCCGGCCCATGGCCGCCACGATGAACTTCTTCCGGGCGCAGGATGACGCCCGGGCCCGCACCACGAAGCTCGTGGTGCTGCTGATTATCGCCGTCGTCACGCTCATCGGTGGTCTTTACGCGGTCGCGGTGGTGGGTACCGCCAAGGTGACCCGCGGCGGGTCGTTGAACTGGTGGCAGCCCGGTCTCTTCCTCGGCACCTCCGGGGTCGCCCTGCTGGTGATCGTCGCCGGCAGCCTCCTCCGCATCAGCGCGCTCTCCGCCGGCGGCGCCAGCATCGCGCTCGGACTCGGCGGCCGCCCGATCCGCGGGCGGGGCGCCAGTCCCGGCGAGCAGCGTCTGCTCAACGTCGTCGAGGAGATGGCCATCGCCTCGGGGATGCCCGTGCCCGCCTGTTATGTCCTCGAGGACCCCGGCATCAACGCCTTCGCCGCGGGCAACGACCCGAAGGACGCGGTCATCGGCGTGACCCGCGGGGCGCTCGAGCTCCTGACCCGCGACGAGCTCCAAGGCGTCATCGCCCATGAGTTCAGCCACATCGGCAACGGCGACATGCGGATGAACCTCCGCCTGATCGGCGCCGTCGCCGGCCTGCTCGCGTTGACCCAGCTCGGCTATCTCCTCATCCGGTTCGCCCCGCGCGGTCGCGACAGCTCCAAGGTCGGGATCCCGATGATGGCCGCCGGCGCCGTCGTCATCGTATTCGGCCTCGGCGGCGTCTTCTTCTCGCGGGTGATCCAGGCCGCGATCTCCCGGCAGCGCGAGTACCTCGCCGACGCTTCCGCGGTGCAGTTCACGCGCAATCCCCTCGGGCTGGCCGGCGCGCTCAAGAAGGTCGCGCGGGGCACGACCGCTCCCGTGGCCGCGCGCGCGCCCCGCGATCGGTTCGAGACCGAGGACGACGAGGAAGGCGGGTTGGATCTCGGCTTCGCGCGTTCCGAGTCCCAGCACCTGTTCTTCAGCTCGACTCCCGGCTTCTGGGACAGCCTCTTCTCGACGCACCCGCCCTTGGCGGAGCGCATCCAGCGCATCGACCCGGCCTTCGACGGGCGGTTGCCTTCCGGTCCGTTGGTCCGCGTCGGTGACGAGGCCGAAGCGCCGGTGGCGCGCCTGGGCGGGGCCGTCCCGGTCGCGAGCCGCGCCCCGTCCAACCTCGAGATCCAGGAAGCCGTCCGGTTCCAGGGGCGCCTTCCGGAATCCTTGCGCGACGCCGTGGCCGAGCCCATCGGCGCGATGGGGCTGGTCTTCGCCTGCGTGCTGTCCGTCGATCCCGCCACGCGCGAAAGCCAGCTCGAC
>JBEGOO010000285.1:0-2527 GCA_041182045.1 Verrucomicrobiota bacterium | reverse complement strand
AGGCCCTGGTCGCAGGTGTTGAGGAAGTCGGTCTCGAAGCGGTTGAGGGGCTCGACGCAGAGGAGGACGCCCTTCTTCTCGGCGTGCTTGGCGAGCTGCTTGAGGTTCTTGACGACGAGCTTGAAGTGCTTGGCCTTCGTCTTGTCGTCATGCGAGCCGATGAGGCCGACGACGGAGTAGAGCGGGCCGATGATGCGCGGGCAGCCCATGGCGGCGGCCTGGTCGACGAGCGCGGTCAGGTACTTCTGCGCGTTCTTCTGGTCGGCGGCGCTGCCGCGGAAGTCGCGACCGGGGCCCATGGCGGCGCAGATCGAGCCGATGGCGAGGCCGGCCTTGGCGGCGGCGGCCTTCAGGACGGCGGGGTCGACGTGCGAGGGATCCTCGATGGCGATCTCGACGGTGTCGAAGCCCCACTTCTTGAGCTTCTTGAACATCGAGACGCTCTCGTTGGTGAACGGCGAGGCGTAGAGGAAGGTGTTGAGGCCGAAACGCATGGTGAGGTTGGGTGGTAGGGGAAGAAGCCCAGATTTGCCGAGTGCGCGGGCACGGTCAAGGCTGGGCCTCGATAAGACGGCTTTTAAGGGACGAGCTCGCCGCGCAGCAGCAGCCCACCGGGGAGGAAATGCCGGTCCGCGTAGCGCTCCGGCCGGTCGATCTTCTCCTTCCGCTGGGCCAGGATCGCCGCCTTGTCGAAGGCGTCGGGCCGGAGCTCGAGGCGGACGGTGTGGACGGTGTCGGCCAGCTTCGTGCCGACCGTGAAGGTGCTGAGCCGGGCGTACGTGCAATAGGCGTCGAAGCGCGTGACGACCCGGGGGGCGCCGCCGTCGAGCGTCACGGCGACCTGGCCGCCGGCCGGGCCGATGACGTCGTAGACGGCGCAGTGGGTGCCCTTGAACTTGAACTCGATGGTCTGGCCGGCCTCGGTCAGGCGGACCAAGGCGGGCAGGCGGTTGGCGTAGGCCTTCGCCGTCGCGTCCTTCGCGGGGTCGAGCGGCGCGACGCCGGCCGGCAGCTTGGTCGCGGCGATGGAGAGCAGGCGGGCATCCTCGAAGTTGTCGGCGACCAGCGGCGCGGGCAGCTCGTGCTTCATCGGCTTGCCCGAAGCCTGGCCGATCGCCGGCAGGGAACGCGTGATGGCCTCGAGGTACTGCCGGTGTCCGGTCTCGACGTGCGGGTGGACGCCGTCGGGCGCGAAGACGACTTTGTCGCCGAGCGCGGTCTGCTCGTCGTCGGTCTTCGGGAGCGGGGCGCGCCAGACGAGCTTGCCGGCCTTGGCCAGTTTCGCGACCTCCATGCCGAGGGTGATCGAAGGGATGCCGTAGAAATCGGCGACCTTCTCCATCGCGCTCGCGGAGCGCTGCAGTTTCCCTTCGAGCATCGGGCCCGACAAGGCTTCGGTGACGGTGTAGACGAAGCAGATGTCGCAGTTCGGGTTGGCGCGCCAGGTCTGGCGGACGATGCCTTCCATGCAACGGATGATCTGCTCGGGCGCCGCGCCGCCGTCGTTCACGGCGAACTCGACGAACAGGAGGTCCGGCTGCTTGGCGAGCACGTCCTGTTGGACGCGGAAGACGCCGAGATCCGAGCCGGTGCCGCCGATGGCGGCGTTGATCTCGGTGAACTTTACCTGTGGGTAGGCTTGCTGGAAATGGGCCAGGGATTTCACGCGCCAGCCGGGCTGGGCGGTGATGGAGCCACCGAGGTAGCCGACCTTGATCTCCCGGCGCTCACCCGAGCCGAAGACGCCCTGGGCCTTCGCGAGGAAGTTCGGCAGGCCCGAACGCGGTCGGCACTCCTTCGCCTCCACGAGGGGGAACTCGGGTTCGGCGGCGGGCAGCAGGCCGACCGACAGCAGCAAGGCGCAAAGCAGGGAACGCATGGGGGTGACGATGAGACCTCTCCCCATCGGGGAAGGTTCCCTGCCCGTTCAACGCGGGAGCGTGACCGGGGTCCATTCGGTCTCGGCAGACAACAGGTCTCTCTCCGCGAATTCCCAGACGACGACCTTGACGCCACGCAGCCGTTCGGGACGACGGGCGAGCTCCTGCCGGACCAGCGTGGCACCGCCGCCATCCTGCCGGATCAAGCCGACCGGCCGACCCAGCCGCCAGGCCAGCTGCGAGCGCAACCCGGCGCCGGCGACCTCGCCCTCCTCGAAGATCCGGCAGAAACTATCGCCCAGCAACAGCACCGCGGCGCCGGGCGACGCCGCGGGCGCGCGACCTTGCGCGTCGGCGACGATCAGACAGGATTCCTTCGCGCCGCCCTCGGGCGTCGTCCCGAGCGAGCGCAACCTCTCCAGGTCGGCGGGTCGGCGCATCAACTCCTCCCGGACCTGGTAGACGCCGGGCACGCGCTCCCAACCGATCGCATCGATGATGGCATCCGCCGCGACGTGCAGGCCGCGCTGGGACCAGTGCGTGTCGGCGGGCTCGTACCAGGTTTCCTCCGCGGGACCCGGCGGTGGTAACGCGGCGAAGACCGCAGGTAGATCCACCACCTCGACGCCGGCGGCGCGCCACCGCGC
>JBEGOO010000284.1:0-4680 GCA_041182045.1 Verrucomicrobiota bacterium | reverse complement strand
AGGCGGCCTGGCAGTAGCGGAAATAGAGGCGCCACTTGCGGATGAAGCGTTCGTCGAAGCCCATCGCGCGGATGGCGTCGAGCTTGGCCTCGAAGGTCCGGCACCAGGCGTCGAGGGTGCGGGCGTAATCGAGGCCGAATTCCTCGAGGCGTTCCAGCTGGAAGCCGCTTTCCTTGGTCATGAGCTCGCCGACGCGGTTGATGGAGAGGAGCAGCGAGCCGGGGAAGATGTGCTTCTGGATGAAGTCCACGCCGTCGCGGAACTGCGCGTAACGGCTGTCGGGGCAGGTGATGTATTGGAACGCGGCGAGGCCGTCGGGCTTGAGGAGCCGGCCGATGGAGGCGCAGAACGCGGGGAGGTACCGGTGGCCGAGGGCCTCCATCATCTCGATGGAGACGCACTTGTCGTAGACGCCCTGATGGTCGCGGAAATCCTCGAGCTTGACGGTGATGCGGTCCGACAGGCCCGCGGCCTTGATGCGTTCGACCGCGAGGTCGTGCTGGGCCTGCGAGATGGTGAGCGAGGTCACGCGGCAGCCATGGTGTTTGACGGCGTGCAGGGCCCAGCCGCCCCAGCCGGTGCCGATCTCGATCACGTGGTCGGTGGGCTTGAGCTGGAGGAACCGGCAGAGCGCCTCGTTCTTGTTCGCCTGGGCCTGTTCGAGGGTGGTCGCGCCTTCCCAGCGGGCCGACGAGTACATCATCGACGGGTCGAGCCAGAGGCGGAAGAAATCGTTGGAGACGTCGTAGTGCTCCGCGATGTTGCGCCGCACCATCCGCTTGTCGTTGGGGCGGAGCAGGTGGCCGATGCGGTCGGCGATCCGGCACAGGCCGACGCCCAGGGCCTTGCGGGCGGAGCCGGACATCCCGGGGGTCTGGTCGATGTTCTCGATGAAGAAACCGATGAGGGCGTTGAGGTCCGGGGAGTCCCATTCGCCTTCCATGTAGCCCTCGGTCAGCCCGATATCGGCCGCGAGCATGATGCGGCGGAAGGCGTTCTCGTCGCCCACGGCGAGGCGCGCCCCGCCGGTGGCCGCGGGGTCGCCGAAGGTCAGCTCCGCGCCCTCGGGCAGGCGCAGCACGAGCCGACCCCGGCGGAGTTTCGCCAGCTCGTTCAAGACGAGGCGGCGGGCGAGGGTGGGCTTAGTCATGTCTACCGGTGAGTTCGGGGGTGGGGTGGCGCAGGTTGCGCTGGAGGGGGATGTCATCCCCCTTGCGGCGGAAAGGAAGTTTTTTCACCAGCCAAAGCCAGGCGGCGTGCAGGTGGATCAGCGCGACGACCTTGAGGATGAGGAAGGGCGTCTTGACGGTGAGCCAAAGGAGGCGGCCGTCGGTGCAGGGCACCTCGCGCCCGGTCCAGAGGCTGACCAGCGTCAGCCGACCTTCCTCAAGGTGGTCGACGCCGATCGCGAGGCGCGCATCCGGTTGGCGCAGCGTGAATACGAATTCGGTGTCCAGGCCGGAGAAGGGCGAGACGTAGAAGCGCTTCGGGGTGCGCAGGCGGAGGCAGGGCCGGCCGGACTCGTCGACGGCGCGGCAGGCCGCGCCGAGGAACCAGGCCTTGCGTTCGCCGAAGGTGTTGTGGACCTCCGCGATCCCGCAGCGCAGCTCACCCGCCACGGTCACGAGGAGGAAACTCGCCGGGTTGTAGGACTTCCCGAACGCCCGCGGCATCGCGACCAGCGTGACCCGCGCCTCCGGCGGCAACGGCTCGCCCTGCGCCGCGCAGAAGGCCCGGACCCGCGACTCGAGGTCGGCCCCGGGAGCCCCGAACGACTGCGGCGACCCCTCCGCCTGGAAGAGCGGGGCGTCCGGGAGGAAGTCCTGGTCGCGGAACGCGTAGGGCGACCACCGCCGGCCGAGCAACCAGCGGTTCCGGCCTAGGTCCGGGAACTCCGCCGGCTCCACCGCGCAGGCGAAGGCCGCGTGCGTGAAGCGATGCGCCTTCGGCCAAAGCCGGGCGTGCATCACCTCCGCGTCGTAGAGTCGGGCCACGGGCCGAAAGTGGGGGCGAAGCCCCGCGGGTGCAAGCGTCGCGGGCCGTTTATCGGCTCGCTTGCCTTCCGCCGTGCCGGCGGCATACAGGAGCCGATGTCGTCCGACCCCCAGACCATCGGCGCGGGCGCCCTGGCGTTGTCCTTCGGGATGCTCTGGCTCGGCCTGCGGTCCGGGCGCAAGCAGCGGTTGCTGGACGACACCCCCGTCTCCAAGGCCCTCGGGGTCTTCATCGGCGAGGTCGAGATCGAGGGCGACTGCGTGCTGAGCGAGCCGTTCACGGCCTACCTTTCCGGTCAGCGTTGCGCGATCTACCGGTGGAGCGTGGAGGAGCAGTGGGAACGCTGGGAGACCGAGACCTACACCGACAAGGACGGCAAGACCCGCACCCGTCAGGTGCTTCGCCGCGGCTGGACCACCGTCGCGGACGGCGGCGAATCCTCCGGCTTCTACATCCAGGACGAGACCGGCTACGTGTGGGTCCGCCCCAAGGGCGCGGATATCGAGCTGCTCACGATGTTCTCGGCCTCGGCCGACCGCGGGGATGACCTGTATCATGCGAAGGGGCCCGAGGAGGAGATCGATGATTCGACGGGTCGCCGCCGGTTCTATGAGTCGGGCATGCCCATCGGCACCCGCCTCTTCGTCCGCGGCCGCGCCCGCGAGCGCACGGACATCGTCGCGGCGGAGATCGCCGAGGACCCGCGCGCGGAGATGTTCATCATCAGCCCGCGCAAGGAGAGCGACCTCAGCGCCGGCCGCGAGGGCGCCTACTGGCTCTGGTGCGTCCTGGGTCTGCTCGTCGCGATGATGGCGGCGTGCGCGCTCGCCGGCACGGAGGCCGGCCTCCGCGGCGCCGCGCCGTGGTGGGGCACCGGCGTCTACCTGCTCGCCTGGGTCGGCGGCTGGGTCTGGATGGTCTACAACAGCCTCGTCGGCCTGCGGCTGCGCGTCCAGCAAGCCTGGTCGCTCATCGACGTGCAGCTCAAGCGCCGGGCCGACCTCATCCCGGGCCTGGTGGCGTGCGTCCAAGGGTACCGCGCCCACGAGGCGCAGGTGCAGACGGCGGTCGCCGCGCTCCGCGCCCAGGCCGCCGCCGGCGCGGGCGTGACCGCGCTGGCCCCGACCCTCCTCGCGTTGCGGGAGGCTTACCCCGAACTGCAGGCGCAGGGGTCCTTCGCCGAGCTCCAGCGCAACCTCGTGGAGACCGAGCAGCGCATCGCCCTGGCCCGGAACTACTACAACGACAGCGTCACCTTCCATAACACGCGGCTCGAACGCGTGCCGGATCGTTATGTCGCGAACCTGCTCAAGATGCAGCCGGTGGCCTTGTTCGCGGCCGCGGGGTTCGAGCGCGCCAACGTCGACGTGAAGTTCTGATCAGGCGTCCCAGGCGTCGCGGCCGAGGAGCTGCGAGCAGAGGCGATGCGCGGACCAGAAGCCGTCCTCGTGGAAGCCGTACCGTTGCCAGGCGCCGACGAAGTGGACGCGCGCGCCCGGCCGGGCGTTGAGCGCCGGGAGCTCGGCCTGGGCCGCCACGGCCTCCAGCGAGAACAGCGGGTGCTCGGTCGGGATCACGCGGAGGATCTTCGCCGGGTCGACCTGGTCGGCATGGTTGATCGTCACGACGAAGTCGCCCTTGTCCGTGAGACCCTGCAGCGAGTTCATCCAGTAGTGCGTCGACGTCGCCAGGCCGCCGTCCTTGGCCCAGGTGCGGTAGTTCCAGGAGGAGCGCGCCTTGGGCGCGCGGGGCAGGGGCGCCAGGTCGGTGTGCACGATCGCGTCGTTCCGGTTGTAGGCGAAAGCCCCGAGCAGGCGCCGCTCCTCGCCGTCGGCGTCGGTCAGCAGCCGCAGCGAGGTCGGCGCGTGCGCCGCCAGGATCGCGCGGTCGAAACGTTCCTCGCCGCGGGCCGTGGTGACGACGACCTGGGCGCCGTCGCGGCGGAGGGCGGTGACGCCTTGCCCGAAGCGGAAGTCGGCCGGGTGCGCCTTCAGCAGGGCCTCGACGTAGGTGCGCGAGCCGCCTTCGAGGGTCAGCCACTGGTGCTGCGTGTCGAGGCCGAGGAAGCCGTGGTTGTGGAAGAAGCGCATCAGCGCCGCCGCCGGGAAGCCGAGCATCTTCTCCGCCGGCGTCGACCAGACTGCGGCGGACATGGGGATCAGGTAGAGGTCGAGGAAGTCCTGGCCGAGGCCCTTTTGCGCGCACCAGTCGCGCAGCGAGGTCGTCTCGGCTTCGGCCGACCGCCACTCGGTCTTCGCGAGGGTGTTGAACCGGTTGATCTGCAGCAGGAGCTTCCAGAAGCGCGGGCTGAACAGGTTGCGGCGCTGGGCGAAGAGGTGGTTCAGCGAACTTCCGCACCACTCGAGCCCCGTCGGGTCATGGCGGACCGCGAAGGACATCGAGGTCCGCTTCGGGCGGACGCCGAGTTCCTTGAAGAGCCGGCAGAGGTGCGGGTAGGTCACCTCGTTGAACACCATGAAGCCGGTGTCCATCGGCAGGGCGCGGCCGGTGCCGGGTTCGGTGACGTCGATGGTGTGGGCGTGGCCACCCGGGCGGGTGTCCGTGTCGAAGAGGGTGACGTCGTGGTGCGCGCGCAGGAAGCGCAGGCAGCCGAGGCCGCTCACGCCGGAGCCGACGATGGCGACGCGTTCACGCACGGTTCGCGGTCGACTCGGCCTTGGTCCG
>JBEGOO010000283.1:0-6814 GCA_041182045.1 Verrucomicrobiota bacterium | reverse complement strand
CTCCACGTCCTCCGAGCTCAGTTCGACGGGTTTTTCCGAGCCGAGGAGTTCGAGGAGGATGGCGATGCGTTTCTGGGGTTCGTGCAGGCGCAGGACCTCGCCTTCGGCGCCGGCGAAGATGCCGCGGATGACGCGGACTTTCCCGCCGACCTGCGGGGCTTCGTCGAGCAAGGTGAGGGTCGCGTCCGGGCCGAGCGCCCGCAGGTCGTCGATCACCTTCGGGGCGACTTCCACCGCGCGTCCGGCCATGCTGACGAGGTGGAGGACGCCGCGGGTGCCGCGCACGGAGGTCTGCAGTTCCGCGGCGTCGAAACGCAGGAAGACGTAGCCGGGGAAGAGCGGTTCGACCACGACCTTGTTCGCGTCGTGACCGCGGCGGGTGCGGCGGAGCCGCGGGAAGACCACCTCGACGTCGCCCAGCGCCCGCAGGTTCCGCACGGCCACCGCCTCTTGGCGAGGCTTGGATTTCACGCAGAACCAGGCGGGCGCGGGCGCGTCGCTCATGCGGCGGGGCGGGCGGCCTTGGCCCGGGCCGGCAGCCAGCCGAGCGCGAGCACGGCGACCTGCGAGGCGACGAACAGGCAGAGCCAGAAGAAGCCGGACTCCGTGAAGCCGTAGCTGTGCAGCCCGACCCCGAGGAGATTGGTGCCGAACCACGACCAGGCGGTCACGATGTTGCCGAAGACCAGCAGCTGCATCAGGCCTTCGCGGCGGACGAGCCCGCCCCAGCGGGCGTGCAGGCACACCGCGCACCAGAGGACGATGAGCACCGCGCCGTTCTCCTTCGGGTCCCAGCCCCAGAAGCGACCCCAGCTCTGGTCGGCCCAGATGCCCCCGAGCATGGTGCCCACGAAACTCGCCAAGGTCGCGAAGGCCAGGATCCCGTAGGCCGCGCGGCCGACCGCGTCGCCGCCCTGGTAGTCGGCCTTGAAGGCGCGGAGCGCGAGGTGGAGGCCGCCGAGCACGCCCGCGATGAACGTCGCGGAGTAGCCGAGGGTCACGATGGTCACGTGGGTCGCCAGCCAGAAGTTGGAGTCGAGCACCGCGCGCACGCTCTCGAGGTTGTCCTCGCCGGACAGGCCGAGGTTGTGGGCCACGAGCAGCGAGAGGAAGCCGCACAGGGCGGCCGCGGCCGCGCCGATGCCGTTCTTCCAGAAGCGCTCGAGGATGACGCCGAGGGCCACGCCGCCCCACGCGACGAACACGCCGGAGGAATAGAGGTTGGTGACGGGCGGACGGCCGTGCAGCCACATGCGGTAGAGCAGGGCGGCCGTGTGCAGCGCGAAGAGGACCCAGAGGGCGAGCGCGCCCCAGCGACGGAGGCCGTCCTTGCCGGTGACCCAGTAGAGCAGGATCGCCAGCAACGCGACGAAGTAGGCCTGCAGGAGCAGGTAGAACGCCTGCAGGCGGCCGAAGCCGGCCTCGGCCGCGACGCGCGGGCTCCAGGTTGATTCGAGCGACGCGCGGAGGGCGGAGGCCTCGCGCCGGCAGCCGTCGTCGTCGCCCTTGCGCCAGGCCGAGCAGAAGTTCGCGTAGCGCGTCACGACGCCGTCCGGGCCGAGCGCGTCGCGTCGGGCGGGGTCGCGTTGGATCGTGCCCAGCATGGCCGACCCGAGGTTGTCCCATTCGTCGAGCGAGCCGGCCTCCTTGGGCGGGACGAGCCGGATGGCGCCTTCGCGGGCGAAGTTCTGGTAGCGCTCGACCATGGAGCGGACCGTCTGTTGGAGCTCCTGGTCGATCGCGGGCGCCGCGCCCGTCTGGGCGTCGCGGTTCTTGGACATCTCCGCGAGCACGCGGTTGATCGTCATGAACCAGGCGCGATACTCCTGCTGCGGCTCGATCTCGGGCGGGAGGTCCCCCGGGATGAAGGCCATGCTCAGCGCGGCGTACTGACGGGCCGCCGTCTCGAGCTGGATGACGGCGCGCGCCTCGGCGTCGCGGTCGGCTTGGGCCATCCCGCGGGCCTTGTCGGCCGCCTGCGAGATCTCCTTGGCGTGTTTCAGGATGTCGTCCCAGCTGACGAACTTGGTCTTCTCCGGGTCGCGTCCGGCCAGGCGGAGCACCGCGTGGTGGTCGACGCGGAAGGTCGGCAGGTGGCGGGCGACGTGGGCGCGGAAGGCGACCTCGATCAGCCAGTCGACCGCGCCGACGGCGCCGCCTTGGAGCGGGACCGGACGGAGCTCGAGCGCGGCCTGGACCGTCGCGTCGAGACCGGGGAACTCCTTCAGGATCTCGGCGCGCTGCTCGGCCGTCCAGGTGGAGGGCTTCTGGCCGAAGGCCACGCGCTCCAGCTTGGTGAGGGCGATCTCGCGGCGGGCGCGCATCTGCAGGAGCGAACCGTTGGCGAGGGTCTCGATCGGCTGGATGCGTCCGCCGCTCTGCACGGGGATGTCGCCGAAGAGCGCGCTCTGCCAGCCGGCCTCGGCCGCCGTGGCGGGAGCGAGGCAGGCGAGGAGGACGGCCGTCGCGGCGGCGGTCTTGCCGCGTCCGGCGATGAAGCGGACGAGGGCGTAGCCGAAGTGGCCGAGCAGCCCGAGGGACATCAGGAGCACGGACGCGTAGGGAATCCAGGCCCCCGGGTTGCGGACGACCTGGAGGACCGTGATGTTCTTGCCTTCGCGGGAGTTGCCGAAGCTGGACTGGAAGAACGTCGAACCCCCGTGGCGCAGCGGCTGGTTCATCGAGATCACGAAATTGCGCAGGGTCACGTTCCCGTCCTGCAGGGTCACGTCGCTCGCGAAGCGTCGCGGGGTGTTGGTGCCCGGGTACTTCTCATGGGTGAAGGTGTTGAGCTTCACGGTGAAGGGGTAGTAGGTGCGGGCGCGGCGGAGCGAGACCTCGTAGGTCTTGCCGGCCTGCTCGAACGTCTGGGTGCCGAAGGATTCCGTCAGCGCGGCGGAGACCACCCAGCGGCCGAGCTCGGGACCTTGCGGCAGGCCGATCGTCACGAGGCCGAGCGGGGCGTTCGGGTTGTTGTCGTCGAAGCTCTCCTTCTGCGGCTTGAACGCCAGTTGGGAGGTCGCGCCGAGGCCCTTCGTCACCTCGACCGGCTGGCCGTCCGTCAACTGCGAGCGGGCGCGCAAGGTCGCGTTGCGATGGTAGGCGTCGACGCGCACCTGCAGGCCGGCGGAGGGGAGGTCGAACTTCGCGCCGGCGGTCAGCAGGGCGTCGGGGATCGCGACCACCTTGTCGGTGCCGGCCGGCGTCTTCTCGATCACGGTCAGCTCGAACTCACGGAACGCCTCGGAGTAGTCGCGGCTTTCGCCTTCCGGGATGATCATGGCCGACTCTTCCTGGTAGATGGCCGTGACGAAACCGCCGGCGAGGAGCAGCAGCAGGCCGCCGTGGATGACGATCATCCCGAGATGCCGGAGCTCCGCCTTGAAGTGGCGGAAATGGGCGAGGGTGAGGTTGAGGATGAGCAGCGCGCCGAGGAGGAAGCCGCCCGGCAGCGGCATCCGCGCGACGGCGGTGTCGTCGAGCGGGTAGAAGCAGACCCAGGAGCCGAAGTAGGCCTTCTGGATGTGCCACACGCCCCAGTGCACCTGCTCGAGCGTCCCGAGGAAGACCAGCAGGATGGAGAGGATGAGCAGCGTGACCGTCAGGCGCAGCCCGGCGAGGGCGTCGAGCAGGCGTCGTCCGCTGTCCGCCTTGGTCTGGAAGTCGTCGTTCACGGCAGTTTGGATTGGGCGAGGAAGCGGGTGAAGGCGTCGGCCTGGGCCTGGACCGCGGCGGTGTCGCCGCTCAGCTTGCAGAACCAGGTGGAGCCGTTCTTCGGGACGAGGAAGGCGTCGGTCGACTTGGCGCCATCGGCGGAGACCATCACGAAGCGCTGCGCCTCATCGGCGCCGACCTTGCCGGGCTTGGCGGTGGCGAGGATGTCGGCCTCGCTCGCGGGCGGCAGGCCGATCTGGCCGCGCCAGCGGTTCACGTTGGCCGTCAGGCCGCCGACGTTGCCGGGGAAGACGGTGACCGCGACCTCGGCCTTCGTGCCGTTCGGGCCGGTCAGCGTCCAGCTGCCCTTGCGCATCGCGTTGGCCGGCCCGACGGACCAGCCCGCCGGGAGCTCGGCCCAGGTCGGCTGGCCGGCTTGCGCGGCTTCCGCCTGCATGGCGGGGGTCGCCTGCATCGCCGGACGCGGGGCGGGCGCGGCGGCCACGGCCTCCTTTGCGGGGGCGGGTTCGGCTTTCACCTCGTAGGTCGAGACCTTGGGGGCGGGGCGGCACGCGGCGAGGAGCGCGGCGGCGGCGAGGAGGGCGGGGAGGCGCATGGAAGGAGGGAGGTTGGGTTTTATCGGGCGGCTTTCTTGCCGCCTTTCTTGGCGGGCGTCGCGGGCTCGTCGCCCAGTTTGCCGGACTTGGCGCGTTCGGCGTATTTCTCGTCGCGCGGCAGGATGACGCCGTGCTTCACGAGCTGCTCGGGGCTCATCTCGCCCAGCGGGCCGCAGTGGGCGACCCAGCGGTCGCACTCGGCGCGGAGTTCGGAAAGCTTCGCGGCGTAGGCCGGGTCCGCGGCGAGGTTCTTCACCTCCCACGGGTCCGTGGTCGTATCGTAGAGTTCTTCCGCGGCGCGGTTCGGGTCGAAGTAGCGCGCCTGCAGCGGGGTGAGCGTGCCGGCGGCCTGGGCCTTGCGGAGAGCCTGCATGGTCTGGCCGACCTCCTGGTAGGCGTTCCGGCCGGCCTCGTCGACGCCCGGGGCCTGGTTGCGGACGTAGCGGAAGCGTTCGTCGCGGACGGAGCGCACCTTGTCGAAGCTCTCGTCCATGTAGTCGCGGAAGGAGTGGACGTACTTCGGCGGGTTGACGGCCGTGGGCAGGAAGCAATGGCCATCGTACTCCTTCGGCACCGGGACGCCCGCCAAGGTCAGCGCGGTCGGGGCGAAGTCGATCCAGCTCGCGAAGTCCTCGCGCACCGTGCCCGGGGCGATCTGGCCCGGCCAGCGGACGATGAGCGGCACGCGCGTGCCGGTGTCCTTCGGGGAGCGCTTGTAGCGCGGCATGCCGCGGCCGTGGTCGCCGGTGAGGATGACGATCGTGTTCTCTTCGAGGTGGTTCGCCTTCAGCCAGTCGAGCACGCGGCCGAGCGTGTAGTCCACCGCGGTGACGAGCTCATGGTAGTGCGCGACCTCGCGGCGGACTTCCGGCGTGTCGGGGTAGAAGGGCGGCAGCTCGACCTTGGCGGGGTCGCGACGGTCGGAGGCTTTCAGCGCGGAGGTGTTGCGGGCGTGGACCTCGTCGCTCGCGCGGACCTGGCTCTCGTGGCTGACGATGTCGTTGATGTACGCGAAGAACGGTTGCTTCGGCGGGGCCGTCGCGATCGCCGGTTTGTTGCCGTAGTTCACCCAGAGTTCGCGCGAGTCGGCGAGGGTCTTCTCCGGGATGCCCTGGAAGTCCGTCTTGCCGGGCCACATCACGTAGTAGCCGGCGGCGCGGAGTTTCTCGGTGAAGAGGCCGGGCGGATTGATCACCTTGGAGCGCATGTTCTGGCCTCCCCAGGTGAGCGGGTAGATGCCGGTGACCATGCCGCTGCGGGAGGGTGCGCAGACGCCGCAATGCGTGAAGGCGCGGGTGAAGACGGCGCCTTCCCGAGCGAGGCGATCCATGTTCGGGGTGATCGCGTCCTTGCAACCGTAGGCACCGGTGTCCGGTCCCATGTCCTCGCCCACCACCAGGACGATGTTGGGTCGGCGATCCGCCGCCGGCGCGGCCCCGGCGGTGACGAGCCCGCAGAGGACGACGAGGAAGGGGAGGACGCGGCGCATGGGAGTCTGACAGGTCGTTCGTCGGATGGTTGCCCGCCTCCGAGGGATGGCAAAGCGAAAGGGCGGCCGGAAGGCCGCCCTCGAGGGTAGTCGGAAGCCTATCGGCCCCAGTGGGTTCCGCTAATCAGTCGGTGAAGCGGAACAGGGCCACGTCGCCGTCCTTGAACAGGTAGGACTTGCCTTCGAGCCGGTAGCGGCCGGCGTCGCGGGCCGCGGCGACCGAGCCGTTCTTCACGAGGTCCTCGTAGGACACCACCTCGGCCTTCACGAAACCCTTCTCGAAGTCGGTGTGGATGACGCCGGCGCACTGCGGGGCGGTCATGCCGTGGCGGAAGGTCCAGGCGCGGACCTCCTTCTCGCCGGCGGTGAAGTAGGTCGCGAGGCCGAGCAGGTGGTAGGCGCCGCGGATCAGGGCGGAGACGCCGGAGTCGGTCACGCCGAGCGACTGCAGGAACTCGGTGGCCTCGGCGGGGGAGAGGTCGCACAGCTCGGCCTCGACCTGCGCGCAGATCACGACGTGCTCGCAGCCGTGGCGCTGGCCGATCAGCTGGGCCACCGCGGCGACGTGGCGGTTCTTGGAGGGGTCGGCGAGGTCCGCCTCCGAGACGTTGCACGCGAAGAGCACCTTCTTGGAGCTGAGGAGGTTGTAGGTGCGCAGGCGGGCGCGCTCGTCGTCGGTGACCTCCAGGGACGAGGCCGGGAGGTTCTCGTTGAGGTGCTTGACCAGCTTGGCGAGCAGCTCGACGTTCGCGATGGCGTCCTTGTCCTGGCTGCGGACCTTCTTCTGGTTGCGGTCGAGCTGCTGCTCCGCGGACTGGATGTCGGCGAGGATGAGCTCCGTCTCGATCACGCCGATGTCACGGACCGGGTCGACCTTGCCCATGCTGTGGACGATGTCGTCGTTGTCGAAGCAGCGGACGACGTGGATGATGGCGTCGCACTCGCGGATGTTGGAGAGGAAGTCGTTGCCCTTGCCTTCGCCTTTCGAGGCGCCGGCCACGAGGCCCGCGATGTCGACGATGTCGATGGTGGCGGGGATGACGACCTTGGTGCC
>JBEGOO010000282.1:0-4204 GCA_041182045.1 Verrucomicrobiota bacterium | reverse complement strand
CGTCGCCAAGAACGAGGCCTTCGTGGCCCTCGCCAAGGACCTCGTCGGCCAGGCCGCGTCCAAGGGCGTCGAGAACCTCCTCGACCAGCCTTACCACGCCGACGCCTCCCGTAAGGTGAACGATTACCTGAACGACCAGGTCACCAAGATCGGCGAGAACCTCAAGGTCTCCCGCGTCCTCAAGTTCGAGGCCAATGGCGTCGGCCGCGTCTCGGCCTATGTCCACACCGGCGCCAAGATCGCCGTCCTCCTCGAACTGGGCCTCAAGTCCCAGGCCGCCGCCTCCCACGCCGATGTCGCCGACCTCGCCCGCCAGCTGGCGATGCAGGTCGTCGCGAACAACGCGCGCTTCGTCCGCCGCGACGACGTCTCCGCCGAGGTCGTCGCCAAGGAGAAGGAGATCGCCCTCGAGTTCACGAAGTCCGAGGCCGACAAGGCCATCGACGAGGCCAAGCGCGTCGTCGAGGACTACCGTGGCCAGCTCATCGAGCAGAAGGCCGCCAATAACGCCGAGGCCATCGCCGAGCTCGAGAAGCGTATCGTCGTCTCCGAGAAGCAGGTGATCGCCGCCGAGTCCCGCAAGAAGGGCCAGCTCTCGAACATCGAGAAGATCGTCGCCGGCCGCGTCGACAAGTTCTTCGCCGAGGCCTGCCTGCTCGAGCAGTCGTTCTTCCGCGATCCCGAGAAGAAGGTCTCCGACCTCCTGACCGAGGCCAAGGCCAAGGTCGGCGAGGAAGTCTCGATCGTCCGCTTCGTCCGCTTCCAGGTGGGCGAGACGGCCGCCGAGTAAGCGAGCCTCGTCTCCGTCCAGGGCCGGCTTCCGCGAGGACGCCGGCCCTTTGCTTTACAGGGGCCGCCGGCGGGGCTAGCCTCCGGCATGCGCTTCCGCCTCGACCTCTTCCTGCGCTGCGCGCGTGGCGGCTGTCCGGACTGCGGCGCGGCCGATCAGCTCAAGGGCCTGGCGACGATCCGCGACCGTTGCGCCGCCTGCGGGATGGTCCTGCGCCGCCGGGAAGGTTTCTTCCTCGGTGCGATGGTCTGGAACTACGGCCTCACAGCCTTCGGTTTGCTGCCGGTCCTGCTCGTCCTGCGCGCCTACGACTGGGTGAGCTTCGCCACCGCGGTCAAGCTGGCCATCGCCGTCATCCTGTTGGTGCCTTGGTTGATCCATGGGATCGCCTGGCGCCTCTGGCTCGGCACCTACTACGGCTTCCTCCCCGAGCAGCTCCCGTCGTCCGGTCGTCGCCTCGACGACTGAGCTCAGTTCCGGCGGGCCGCCATGCGGCGGACCAGCTCGACCAGGAAGGTCGTGTCGCCGGAGGTGCCCTGCAACCCGGCGACCGCTTCCGTCGTCAACGCCTGCACGCGCGCCTGCGCGGCCGGGACGCCGAACAGCCCCGCGTACGTCAGCTTGTTGTTCTGGGCGTCGGCCCCGACGGGCTTGCCCATCTGCGTGGCATCGGACGTCAGGTCGAGCAGGTCGTCGACCAGCTGGAAGGCGATGCCGGCGGAGCGCCCGGCTCGCCGGAACGCCTCCACTTCGGCGGCGGTGGCCCCGCCGACGAGCGCGCCCATCGCGAACGAGGCGCTGAGCATCGCGGCGGTCTTGCCGAGCAGGATGAACTCGAGCCGGTCCGGATCGGCCCCGGCGGCGAGCCCGCCCATGTCCTCGGTCTGGCCGCCGACCAGCAGGCTCGGGCCGGCCGTGACGGCGAGCTCGAGCGTGAGGTCGCGGAGCAGGGTGGGGCGGTCGCCGTAGCCGCGGGCGAGCAGTTCGAACGCCAACGGGATCAGCGCGTCGCCGGCGAGCAACGCGGTCGCCTCGTCGAAGGCCTTGTGGCAGGAAGGCCGGCCGCGGCGCAGGTCGGCGTCGTCCATGCACGGGAGGTCGTCATGGATCAACGAGTAGGTGTGGATGCATTCGAGCGCGACGGCGGCGGCGCGGGCGTCGACGGCGGGGGCGAAGGCGCGGGCGGCGGCCAGGGCGATGACCGGGCGCAACCGCTTGCCGCCGGCCTCGAGCGAGTGACGCATCGCCGCGTGGAGCCGGGCCGGGCGGGCGTCCGCCGGCGGGGTCAGGGCGCGGAGGGCCGTCTCCACCTCGCCGATCAGGCCGTCGTGGAGCGATTGGAACCGGGCGCCGTCCATGGGCTTACTCCTCGGTCGCGCCGAGGCGGAAGAAGGTGGCCGTGCGGCCGACGCTGCCGATGACCTCGCTCTCGGTCAGTTTCGCGAGCTCCTGCGCCTGCGTTTCCATGGCGTCGCGTTCGGCGGTGAAGCGGACCTTCACCAGGTCGGCGTTGCGGAACGCCTCGTTGAGCAGCTTGGCGATGCCGGCGTTGACGCCCGCCTTGCCGACGAAGACCTTGGGGTCGAGGGTCTGGGCCAGGCTGCGCAGTTTGCCGCGTTCGGCGCCGGTCAGGCTGGGTTTGTCCTCGGGACCTTGTTCCATGGGCCTATTTCCGTTTTGGAGGGCAGGGGAGTCAATGGGCTAATGGCCCCGTCGTGGGTTGCGGAGCGATTCACCGCGGGCAGAGTTTCACAGGCATGTCCGCCACCCCCGCCCCCAGTCTGCCCCAGGTCCTGCCCGATGCGCGGACCGAGGAAGAGCTCCGTCCCGTCGAGCCCGTCGTCGTCCACATCCGCTGCGCCCCGTTTTATTCCTCGAGCGTGCGCATCTGGCGCAGCACCTTCCTGCTGGATCGACATTCCGCGCATACCAGCGCTTTGATCGATTGGCAGGGTATCACCCCTTATCCCGAGTGGACGTGGATTCGCCGGGGGGGCGCCCCACACGTTCACCTTGATCTTCGAGCCCTTGCCTCGGTCGGTCCGGGTTTTCGACCTCCACGAAATCATCCCCGAGCCCCTGGGGTGGTATTTCCCGGCAATCGTCCGCCGCCCCCAGGATGTCTACCACCTGGACCTGCCCTAGGACGCCTCTCCGGCGGTTTTTCGACTTGTCCGGGCTGTGAATAACTTCGTCCGGGAGGGGTTTCCGGCTTGCCTGCCCCCCGCCGGCCTGTCATTTCCAAGGCTCACTTCGTTAGGGAGAGGGGCGGAGCCCTTCTCACGCTGGTCGGTAGGCGAAAGCCTATTCCAGACGGAGCGCCCGGCCGTTCGGCGGGGCCTCGGGGATTTCCCCCAAGTCGGCCAAACCCAACCCAAACTAACCCAATAACAGCCATGTCGATCGACAAGTCGGATATCATCAAGAAGCACCAGCAGGACGCCAAGGACACCGGTTCCCCCGAGGTCCAGGTCGCGCTCATCACCGCCCGCGTCAACCACCTCACCGACCACCTGCGTTCCCACCGCAAGGATTTCCACTCGCGCCGCGGTCTCATCATGCTGACCAACCGTCGTCGCAAGCTCCTCGCTTACCTGAAGTCGACCGATCTGGACCGTTACAACGCCCTGATCGTCAAGCTCAACCTCCGTAAGTGACCCTCGCCTCCGGGCGACTCGGTTCACCGTGCGTCCCAGCCTAGCGCTGGGACGTCCGCTTTCCCCCCCAAACCAACAACCCGCCGGGCACACCGCCTGGCACAACACGCAACAACACATACCATGAAACAGAAACACTCGGTGACCATCGAAGAACTCGGTATCACCATCAGCACCGGCTCCATCGCCCGTCTCGCCAACGGCGCCGTCACCATCAGCAAGGGTGAGACCACGCTCTTCGTCTCGGCCACCGCCGCCGAGGACCTTCGCTCCCCCGACCAGGACTTCTTCCCGCTGACCGTCGACTATCGCGAGAAGTTCGCCGCCGCCGGCCGCTTCCCCGGCAGCTACTTCCGCCGCGAAGGCAAGCCCTCCGACAAGGAGATCCTGACCTCCCGCCTCTGCGACCGCCCGCTGCGCCCGCTCTTCCCCGAAGGCTTCCTCAATGAAGTCCAGGTGATCGGCCTGCTCCTCTCGGCCGACCAGATCAACGATTCCGACATCCTCATGGTGAACGGCGCCTCCGCCGCGCTCCTGTGCTCCGACATCCCGTGGAACGGCCCGATCGCCGGCGTCCGCGTCGGTCGCATCGAAGGCCGCTTCGTCATCAACCCCACCCACGAGGAGCAGTACAACTCCGACCTCGATCTCATCTACGTCGGCAACGAGAACGACATGATGATGATCGAAGGTTCCGCCGACCAGCTGCCCGAGGCCGACTTCATCGCCGCCCTCGAGTACGCCCAGAAGGCCATCC
>JBEGOO010000281.1:0-10526 GCA_041182045.1 Verrucomicrobiota bacterium | reverse complement strand
GCTGGAGCTTGGCGAAGACCTGGGCCCGGAGGTTCACGACGATCCGTCCGTGCATGAAGCGCACCGAGACGAGGCCGAACACGTAGGCGAGGGCCGCGCGCAGCAGGGCGGCGACGACGATCCCGCCCGCGAGCCAGGCGATGACCTGCCCGTCGCTCGCCCCGGCCGGCACGAAGAAGGGCAGGGCGGGCGACGGGACCTTGGGGTCGCCGACGTGGCGCAGGGTGTCGATCGCGACCCCGGCCAGGGCGAAGACCGTGACCGTGAGGAAGACGAGCAGCAGCTGGAGCCCGAGCAGCTGGAGGCAGTCCGTCCGATGCGACCAGGCGATGCGCAGCAGGCGCTTCAGCGTCTGGTCGCGGTCGGCCGGAGAGGCGGGGGCGGCGGGCATGCGGCGTCAGCCGACGCGTCCGCGGGGGCGGACGGCGGCGGGGCTCAGCGGATCTTCGTGCCCTCGACGGAGGCCTTCTTGCGGAATTCGGCGCGGATCGCGGCGGTCAGGGGACCGGGCTTGCCGTTGCCGATCTGGCGGGCGTCGACCTCGATCACGGGGATGACCTCGGCGGCGGTGCCGGTGAGGAAGCATTCGTCGGCGTTCCAGACGTCGTAGCGGGTGATGTTGGTCTCGACCACCGGGATCTTGAGCGCGGTCGCGATCTCCAGTGCGACCTGGCGGGTGATGCCGACGAGGGCGCCCGAGTGGGAGGCCGGGGTGATCAGGCGGCCCTTGTGGATCAGGAAGACATTGTCGCCGGTGCACTCGGCGACGTAACCTTGCTCGTTGAGCATGAGGCATTCCTGGTAGCCGTGCTGGAGGGCCTCGATCTTCGCGAGGATGTTGTTCAGGTAGTTGAGGGACTTGATCATCGGCGGCAGCGCGGCCGGGCTGATGCGGCGCGTCGGGGCGGTGATGATCTTCATGCCGGTCGCGTAGAACTCCTCGGGGTAGAGCTTGATGGTGTCGGCGATGCAGACGATCGACGGGGCCGGGCAGTTCTTGGGGGACAGGCCGAGGTCGCCGACCCCGCGGGAGACGACGAGGCGGATGTAGCCGTCGGTCAGGTTGTTGCGGCGGCAGGATTCGCAGACGATCTCGGCGATCTCCTGACGGGTCCACGGCATCTTGAGGCAGATGGCCTT
Organism: Verrucomicrobiota bacterium; assembly: GCA_041182045.1. Classification (GTDB taxonomy): domain Bacteria; phylum Verrucomicrobiota; class Verrucomicrobiia; order Opitutales; family UBA953; genus UBA953. The sequence goes on along the minus strand of JBEGOO010000281.1, from coordinate 9,386 downwards.
GGCGGACATCTCCAGGCGTTCCAGGTGCTCGTCGAGGCGGAAGACGCAGCCTTGGTAGAGGCGGATACCCTCGAAGATGCCGTCGCCGTAGAGATAGCCGTGGTCGAAGACCGAGACCTTGGCGTCGGCTTTGGGATAGAACTTACCGTCGATGTAGACGTCCATGGGATGGGAAAAGGTCACCTTGGCGGGTCGGCCGGGTTATTTCCAGCCCGAAAGCCCCTTTTCGCAGCCTTGCCGGCGGTTTTCAGGCCGTCCGGACGGTCAGGCGGAACTTCCCGGAGTCTTCCGGGGCGATCAGGTCGGTGACCGTCGCGGTGACCGGGTATCCCAGCAAGGCGGTCAGACGGTCGGCGAGGGTCGCGCGTTGCGCGGTCAGCTCGTCCCCGTTTCGCTCGGGCATCAGCTGCAGGAGGGCGGAACCGTCCGGGGCTTGGCGCAGCTGGTAGTGGACGAGGCCGGTCTGGTCCGCGAAGCAGGTGTCGACGTGGCGCGTGGTCACCGTCCGCCCGCGCGCCTCCCGCAGGCTGTCGCGCAAGCGTCCGTGCACGATCCAGCGGGCGCCCTGGCGCTCGACGAAATCGCCGATCTCGTAGCGCACCAGCGGCAGGTACTCGTTGGTCAAGGTGGTCACGAGCAGCTGGCCCACGCCGGCCGCGTCGGCCTCCGCCAGTTCGAGCAAGGCCGTCCCCGTCGACGGGACCATCCCGCCGTCGGGGTGGTCGATCAGCAGGTGTCCCGTCTCGCTGGAACCGTAGAGGTCGATGACCGGCACGCCGAAGACCCGTTCGAGGATGCGCCGATGGATGACGCTGGCGTATTCGTAGCTGGTGATGATGAAGCGCAGCGAAGGGAAGCGCAGCCCCTGGCGTTCGCAGTGCAGGGCGAACCAGGCGCCGTGCACCGGGTCCACGTCGAGGAAGGTCGGCGCCCAGGCGGTCGTCTCCGCCGCCATCTGCGTCAGCTTGTCCGGCGGGAGCGTGAACGGGATGCGGGACTGGTTGACGAACAGCGTGCCGCCGAGGGTGCGTTGCTCGACGTTGAGCCAGCGCGCGAAGCAGCTGACCCCGCTGCAGCCGGGGGTGGTGAAGACCGCCCGGCGGTCCGTCGGCGCGGCGCGCAACGTCGCGGCGATGCCGGGGTGGAGGCGCAGGGCGCGGGCTTCCTGCTCCGCCCACCAGGTCTTGCCGAAGATCACCCGGACGCTCGCGCCGGACGTGCCGGAGGTGCTCTCCTCCTCGATCTCACCGGCTTGCTCGAGCGCGCGGAGGTCGAACCGGCGCGGCAGCAGGTCGTGCGGGGAGTGCGCGCGCAACTCGGCCTTGGTCACCCGCGGCAGGTCCGCGAGCGCCGGGGCGGTCTGGGCGAGCGCGGCGCGCCAGTCGGGCCGTTCGTAGAAAGGCACGTCCGCCGTGGCCGCGAGGGCGCGGGCCAACGGGGAGGGCGGGAGGAGGGTGGAGGCGGAGCCGGGCATGCGGTGCGGGTCTCAGGCAAACCGGAATCCGCCGGAACGCAAAAGCCCGCCGGACTTAGCCGAGGCTCTCTTCCTCGACGGGGTTGCGCAGGACGCCGATACCGTCGATCTCGACCTCCATCCGGTCGCCGGGTCGCAGCCACGAGGGCGGGGTCCGGGCCATGCCCACGCCCGCGGGCGAACCGGTGAGGATCACGCTGCCCGCGGGGAGGGTTGAGCTGCCCGCCAGGAAGGCGATCAACCGGGCCACGCCGAACTGCATGGACGACGTGTGCGCGTCCTGGCGGACCTCCCCGTTCAGGCGGAAACGCAGCCGCAGTTGTTGCGGGTCGGGGATCTCGTCGGTCGTGACGAGGCAAGGCCCGAGCGGGCAGAAGGTGTCGAAGGATTTGCCGCGGGACCACTGGGTGCCGCCCCATTCCTTCTGCCAGTCGCGCGCGGAGACGTCGTTGGCGCAGCAATAGCCGAGCACGTAGGCCAAGGCCTCGTCCGGCGTGACGTTGCGGCAATCCCGGCCGATCACCACCGCGAGCTCGCCCTCGTAATCGACCTTGTCGCTGCGGAGGAAACGCGGCAACCGCACGGCCTGCCCGTCGGCGGCCACGCTGGCGGGGCTCTTCATGAAGATCGTCGGGTGCGGTTGCTGATGCGAGCCGAACTCCTTCGCGTGGTCCGCGTAGTTGACGCCCGCGCAGAAGATCGCCGTCGGCAGGACGCAGGGCAGGGGCGTCCCGGGCGTGACCACCCGGTCCGTGGACCGGAAACGCCCGTCGCGAAGTTCGACCTCCCGCCAGCCACCATCGGCCTGCGGCGTGGCCTGGGTGCGCCGGCCGGTGCGAGCGTCGGTGAAGGCGAAGACTTTCATGGCGGCAGTGAAGCAGGTCGCGGCCCGGTTGGCGAACCTCCGCTTTAACGGATGTTTATGGGCATAAACGCCGGTTTTTCCGCGCGGCGGAACTATCGGGGTTGTCGGCTGTCCCTTTTGGCTCCTACCTTTCCCCATGCGATTGCCCCGTCGTTCCTTCCTGCAGAAAGCCGCGGTCGCGGCCGCCGGCTTCACCATCCTGCCCCGCCATGTGCTGGGGCGCGGTTTCGTCCCGCCGAGCGAGACCCTCAACCACGTGATCGTCGGTTGCGGCGGCATCTCCGGGACGGGCGCCCACTTCGGCGAACACATGAAGGGCGCGCATCGCGTCCTCGCGGTCTGCGACGTCGACGATAACCACGCCAAGAGCCGCGTGAACCAGGTCAAGGCCGCCGGCGGCAACACGCCGCTCAGCACGCGCGACTTCCGCGAGGTCATCGGCCTCGCCGACGCCGACGTGGTCCATGTCTGCACGCCGCCCCATTGGCATGGCGTCATCGCCGCGCAGGCCGCCCGCGCGGGCAAGGCCGTGTGGTGCGAGAAGCCGCTGACCCGCACGATCGGCGAGGGGCTGGCCCTGCGCAAGGTGGTCGAGCAGACGCGCGTGCCGTTCCGCATCAACACCTGGTTCCGCCTGAACCGCACCAACTATTACGGCGTGGGGCCCGCCCGCGAGATCCGTCGCGTCGTCGCCAGCGGCGTGCTCGGCGGTCCGCTCACCGTCCGCCTCGCCTGCGTCGGCGGCATCGCCTGGAAGGTCAACCTCTGGGTCGGCAAGCCGAACCTCGAGCCGCAGCCGGTCCCGGCCAACCTCGATTGGGACATGTACTGCGGTCCGTCGCAGCTCATCCCGTACCACCCGCACCGCGCCCATGGTTCGTTCCGCGGCTACTGGAATTTCGACCAGGGCGGCCTGGGCGACATGGGCCAGCACTTCCTGGATCCGGTCCAGTACTTCCTCGGCAAGGACGACGAGTTCCCCGTGGCCGTCGAGGCCGACGCGCCGCCCCAGGACGCGATGGCCTGCGGCGTCTGGAAGACCGTCACGCTCACCTACGCCGACGGCACCCGCATCATCCTCGAATCCGAGCTGGCCGAGCGCGGCGAGAAGCCGTTCCTCGAAGGCCCGAACGGCAAGCTTTTCGCCAACATGCGCTCCGACCGTCCGGAACTCATCCGCCAGGCGATGGAGTACCCGTTGCCCGAGTTCCAGGAGGATGACTTCGACGCCTGCGCCCGCGAGAAGCGTCCCTTCGGCTACGGCGTCAACGCCGCCTTCCATAGCTCCACGATCGTGAACCTCGCCGGTCTCGCCGTGCGCCTCGGTCGTCCGCTCAAGTTCAAGCCCGACGGTTCCGGCTTCATCGGCGACGCCCAGGCGGATCGCCTCCACTCCCCGGTCCTCCGCGGGCCTTGGTCGATCTAACCCCCGCCGCCCCTTCCCATGAAGTTCCGTCCGTTCCTCTTCCTGCTCGCCGCCGCCCTCGTCGGCGCCGCCGAGCCCGCCAAGCCCGCGGCCAAGCCGGCCGCCAAGCCCGCGCCCGCCCTGACGCCTGAGCAGCAGGCCGCCGCGGCCCGCGTCCAGGCCATGCAGGCGATGGTCAACGCGGCCCGTCGGTTCCCGGTCGCCACGGCCGAGTCCAAGGCCTTCTTCGACAAGCTCCGCGCCGACCGCGCCGCCGCCAAGGACGCCGAGACCCTCGCCGCCCTCGACCAGGCGCTCGCGATGGACCCGGCCGTCGAGGCCCGTTCCCCGCTCGGCGCCGCCGCCGTCCAGGCCATCGAGCTGCCCGCCGGCACCACGCCCGAGACGAAGCTCGCGGAGCTGGAACGTCAGCTGGACCTGGGTGACGCCAAGCGCGCCCTCACGTCCGCCGAGCTCGTCGAGCTGGCCGCCGCGCCCGACTTCGCCACCGCCCATCGCGCGGCGCGCCTGCTCCGTCGCGTCGATCCCGCCGCGGCCGCGCCCCTCCTCTGGCAGCGTCTGGCCAAGCTCGCCTCGCGGGAACAGGTGCAGCTCACCGAGGACGAGATCCTGCGTCTGCCGGTGAAACTGGTCGGCGCCGGCGCCCCCGCCGCCCCGGTCGGTTCGCTGGCGGCCAAGGCCGCGTTCCTGCGCGTTTCCGCCGTCCGTCCCGCCGTGGTCCTGTCCAAGGAGGCCTTGCTGCCGCTGCTCAAGCAGACCGCCGCCAACGAGGTCACCGAGGCCGCTTGGGACGCCGTCCCGCGCGTCTTCGCCGCCGCCGACCGCGCCGCCCTCCAGGCCGCCGCGAAGGAACTCTTCGACGCCGCCGCCAAGGCCCGCGAGGCCAAGGCCGAGCCGGGTCGGCTCTACCCGCGGGCCAAGGCGGCGCTGGAAGCCCTGCGCTGAGCGGTTTCCCGCCCGCGCGATTGTCGCTTGCCCCTGCGAGGCCTTGGGCCTTGCAATAGGGCATGCCGACCTCCGTCCCGAAGGACCTCGCGCCCAACCTGCTCCTCGCGGGTTTCATGGGCACGGGCAAGTCCGCGCTCGGTCGCCAGCTCGCCAAGCGTTGGCGACGGCCCTTCATCGACACCGATGAGTTGGTCGAGAAACTGGCCGGGACCAGCATCGCCGACATCTTCGCCGAGCAGGGCGAAGCCCATTTCCGGGCCCTCGAACGGCAGGTCGTCGAGGGGTTGCTCCCGCCGGCCGGCGCCGTGATCGCCTGCGGCGGCGGGCTCGTCGTGCCGCCCGGCATGGGCGAGCTCGTGCGTCGCAAGGGCGTGGTCGTCACCTTGTTCGCGTCGGTCGACACCATCCTGCGGCGCACCTCCGGCAACACCCGCCGACCCTTGCTCAAGGGCGACGACCCCGAGGGCCGGATCCGCGAGTTGATGAAGAAGCGCGAGCAGGCCTACCTGCAGGCGGGGATCGCGGTGTACACCGATGGACGCTCGCTCCAGCAGCTCTGCGTGATCGTCGAGCGCGTCTACGAGCGCGAGGTCCGCGCGGCGCTCAAGGGCCGGGCGAAAGCAGGGGACTGACCCAGGCGTCGGCGGCGGGCGCCTGGTCGCGTTCCAGCGCCAAGGTCACCAGGAACGCCGTCCGCGGGATCGGGGCCGCGCCGAGCGAGGCCAGGTGAGGCGTGGGCATCTGGCAGTCGATCAACCGGAAGCCCGCCGTGCGGAGGCGGCCGACCAGCGCGGCGAAGCCGACCTTCGAGGCGTCGCTGCGGGTGTGGAACATCGACTCGCCGTGGAAGATCCGGCCGATGGCGACCCCGTACAGGCCGCCGACGAGCTCGCCGCGCCAGGTGACCTCGACGCTGTGCGCGTACCCGCGGCGGTGCAGTTCGACGTAGGCGGCGATCATCTCCTCGGTGATCCAGGTGCCGTCCTGACCGGGCCGGGGCGCGGCCGCGCAGGCGCGCATGACGCGTTCGAAGTCCTGGTCGAGCGTGACCGCCCAGCCGGGTTTGCGCATCGTCTTGCGCAGGCTGTCGGTCACGCGGAGGTCGTCCGGGTGCAACACGAACCGGGGGTTCGGCGACCACCATTGAACGGGTTCATCCTCCGAGTACCAGGGGAAGACCCCGTGGCGATAGGCGGCGAGCAGGGTGGGGAAGTCCAGCCGTCCGCCCACGTGCAGGGGGGCACGGGCGGGGGCGCGCGCAGGGTCACCGTAGGGCCACTCGCTCATCGTCGCTCCATCAACGACGACGGGTCGCCGGCCGCAAGGTTAGTCCTTGGTGATGTTGTAGACCGAAGGGATCGAGATGCCGAGCTCCGCGGCGATCTCGCGGACGGGGACGTCCTTCTTGCGCAGGGCCTTCGCCTTGGCGCGCATGGGCTCGTTGATCTGGGCGCGGGCGCGGTTGGGGCGCGACAGCAGCTTGACCAGGCGGCGGGCGAGCTCGGTCTTGGAGAGGGCGGAGACCTCCCGCTCGATCAGGCTGCGGCGCTCGGTGTGCTCGTCCTCCCACGCCTGGACGGCGAGGTCGCGGGCCCGGGAGAGGGCGGCGCGGACATAGGCGTCCTTCGAGGTGTAGCTGCTGGGATCGAGGTCGATTTTCATGGAAAGGTCGGGTTTTATGACTGCAAACGAAAGGTTCGGTTCCTTTTGTCAAACAATTGTGAAAGACCAAGTTTTATAATAAATCGGAAAAGTCAACCCGGGTGGACGTTTTGTCGGACGGCGATTCGCCTCAGGCCCGGCCTAGAGGCTCCACTCCAGCATCCGCCGCAACGGCACCTCGGCGGCGGCCCGGACGTCCTCGGGGAGGGTGATCTCGGGCGCGCCGCGCAGCAGGCAATCCCGGACCTTCGCCAGCGTGTTCATCTTCATGAAGCGACATTCGTTGCAGGCGCACCGGTCGGTCGGCGCGGCGACGAACGTCTTGCCGGGCACCTCCTTGCGGAGGCGATGGATCATGCCGGACTCGGTCGTGATGATGAGCGTGTCGGCGGTCTGCTGCTTGCACCAGCCGACCATCAGCTCGGTCGAGCAGACCATGTCGGCCAGCTCGCGCACGGCTTCCGTGCACTCGGGGTGCGCCACCACCGGGGCGCCGGGGTGGGCGGCCTTGGCGCGGAGCAGGGCGGCCGGCGTGAACTGCACGTGGGCGTAGCAGTTGCCCGGCCAGAGCTGCATCGCCCGCCCGGTCTTGCCGGAGACCCAGCGGCCGAGGTTCTGGTCGGGCACGAAGAGGATGTTCCGGTCGGCCGGCACGCGGCCGACGATCCTCGAGGCGTTGCCGCTGGTCACGATGACGTCGCTGAGCGCCTTCACCGCCGCGCTGCAGTTGATGTAGGCGACGACGTACAGCGAGGGGTCGGCGGCCTTGGCGGCGGCGAGTTTCGCGGCCGGGCAGGAGTCGGCGAGCGAGCAGCCGGCTTCCAGGTCCGGCAGGAGCACGCGCCGGGTCGGGTTCACGATCTTCGCCGTCTCGGCCATGAAATGCACGCCGCAGAAGACGATGGTGGACTGCGTTGCCTCGGCGGCCTTGTAGGCGAGGCCGAGCGAGTCGCCGACGAAATCGGCGACGCCCTGGATGTCCTCGCACTGGTAGTTGTGCGCGAGGATGAGGGCGTCCTTCGCCCGCTTGAGGGCGAGGACCTCCTTCTGCAGGTCGGACAGCGGGGTGCCGCCGGCGGGCAGGGGAGGGAAGACGGAGGCGGAGGGATAGGGGCTCATGGGCGGGCGGCCTTGCGCTTCTGGCAACGTTCGCAGAGCGCGGTGACCTGGAGTTTCTGGGAGATCGGACGCATCCCGTGCTTGGCGGCGACGGCCTTGCCGTACCACTCCATGAACGGAGCCTCGACCTCGACGATGGTGTCGCAGCTCTCGCACACCAGCTGGGCGCGGAAGTTGGCCGAACCGACCTCGGCGAGGTAGTACTTGTGGTCCCTCCCGACGTCGACCTCGCGGATGACGGCGCTGCCGATCAGCAACGGGATGGCGCGGTAGATGGTGGCGCGCGACACGGTGCGGTCGAGCGAGCGGGCCTTCTTCAGCAGGTCCTCGGCGGTGTAATGGCCCGGGAGGCTCCGGGCGGCCTCGAACACGGCCATGCGTTGGCGGGTGGCGCGCAGGCCCTGCTCCGCGATGAAGGTGCGGAAGGCTCCGGATTGTTCCGGCGATTCATGGACAAGGGGCTTGGGCATCCGCTGTTGAGACGGTATTGATACCGTCCAGGGCGGGCGTCAAGCGTGGGACGAGTCATTGACACCGGGCCCCCGTCCCCCTTCATTTGACCCTCTTTTCCCTCGGGAAAGGCCTGCCACGATGTACCACAACACGGACGACCTGCGCATCCGCGCCCAACTCCCCCTCCTGTCTCCGGCGGTGGTGCTCCATGAGCTCCGTCCGTCCGAGCGCGCCACCGAGGTGGTCACCCAGGCCCGCAAGGAGTGCGCCCGCATCATCGCCGGCCAGGACGACCGCCTGCTGGTCATCGTCGGCCCCTGTTCCGTCCATGACACCAAGGCGGCGCTCGAGTACGCGGCCCGCCTCGGCCAGGAAGCCCGCAAGCACGCCGCCGACCTCCTGGTCGTGATGCGCGTCTATTTCGAGAAGCCCCGCACCACCGTCGGCTGGAAGGGCCTGATCAACGACCCCGAGGTCGATGGTTCCTTCAAGATCAACGACGGCCTCCGCCTGGCCCGCCGCCTCCTCGCCGACATCGCCGAGGGCGGTCTGCCCGCCGCGACCGAGTTCCTCGACCCGATCACCCCGCAGTACGTCGCCGACCTCGTGGCCTACGGCGCCATCGGGGCGCGCACGACCGAGAGCCAGATCCACCGCGAGCTCGCCTCCGGCCTCTCCATGCCGGTCGGCTTCAAGAACGGCACCGATGGCTCCATCCAGGTCGCCGTCGACGCCTGCCTCTCCGCCCGCTCCTCGCACTGGTTCCCCTCCGTGACGAAGGACGGCGTGGTCGCGATCTTCCAGACCGCCGGCAACCCCGACGCGCACATCATCCTGCGCGGCTCCAGCAAGGGGCCCAACTACGGCGCCGAGGGCGTGGCCGACGCCGCGACCCGCATCCAGAAGGCCGGGCTGACCTCGCGGATCGTCATCGACTGCTCCCACGGCAACAGCTCCAAGGACCATCGGCGCCAGCCCCTCGTGGCCGCGGACGTCGCGGCCCAGGTCGCGGCCGGCGCCTCCGCCATCGGCGGCGTCATGATCGAGAGCCACCTCGTCGAAGGCCGCCAGGATTGGAAGGGACGCGACGCCTCCGCCTACGGTTGCAGCATCACCGACGCCTGCATCTCCTTCGAGCAGACCGTCCCCGTCCTCGACGCCCTGGCCGCCGCCGTCCGCGCGCGCCGCGCCCTCGCCAAGGCCTGATTTTCCGCCATGAACTCCGTACTCAAGCTCATCCTCGACGGGGAAGCCCTCGACACCGCCCAGATCGGCAGGATCCTCGGCCTCGGCGCCGAAGCCGTGGACCGTGAGCTCGCCGCGTTGCGCCAGCAGGGCGTCCTGCTGGGCATGCGCCCGGTGCTGAACCCGAGCTACGAGTCCGAGCATCGCGTCCGCGCGGTCATCGAGATCAAGATCCGCACCGAAGGCGTCGGCGG
>JBEGOO010000280.1:0-2900 GCA_041182045.1 Verrucomicrobiota bacterium | reverse complement strand
CCCCATTCTCCGGCTGTCCGTTCGCGATTTGGGAAAGCCTGTCAGGGGGACCGAAAAAAGGGCTTGCGGCCCAGCCCGGGCCCCTGTCTATTCTACCTTCCACTGATTGCAGGGTGGAGCAGCCCGGTTAGCTCGTCAGGCTCATAACCTGAAGGTCGTAGGTTCAAATCCTACCCCTGCACCCAATTTTAAATCGTTCTTACTCAAATAGTTATAGGTGGGCAAAAATACCCACCACTTTGAACTTGTCAGCCCAGGGATTATTTGAACGATATCTCGTGTTAACTTTGTCCTACGGGACAATGGGGTAAGTAAGATAAAGCAGTAAAAAACAGGCGGCTTGCATAGGGGTATGCAAGCCGCCTCCTTTTTCAGGGGTCGCTCCCCCGCCCCACCAAGAAAAAGCCCGGTTCCTCGCGGACCGGGCTTCGTCAGGCCAGGTGATGGCCGGCCTCAGCCGCCGGACATCTTGGTGATGAGCGCGATGAGCGGCAGGAACATCGCGAGCACGATCGTGCCGACGACCACGGCGAGGCCCACGATGAGCACGGGCTCGATGATGGAGGTCAGCGCGCCGACGGCGTTGTCGACCTCCTCGTCGTAGATGTCGGCCACGCGGTTGAGCATCTCGGGCAGCTGACCCGTCTCCTCGCCGACCTGGATCATCGAGGTGACCATCTGCGGGAAGACGCCGGTCTGCTCGAGCGGGACGGAGAGCGGCTCGCCGTCGCGCACGCGGTCATGGACGCGCTCGAGGGAGTTCGCGATGACGACGTTGTCGAGGGTGTCGCGGGTGATGTTGATCGCCTGCAGGATCGGCACGCCGGAGGCCATCAGGGTGCCGAAGGTGCGCGCGAACCGCGAGACCGAGACGATCTGCACGAAACCGCCGACCTTCGGGAGCTTGAAGATGACGCGGTCGAAGAGCTCCTTGCCCTTGGCGGAGGCGAGCCAGGCCTTGAGGCCGAGGTAGCCGCCGACGAGCACGATGGGGGTGACGTACCAGTAGGTGACGAGGGCGTTGGAGATGCCGACGACGAACGCGGTGAGCGCGGGCATCTGCGCCTTCTGGCCGCTGAGCAGGTTCTGGAAGGACGGCACGACCTTCACCATGAGGATGAAGACGATGACCACGGCGACGGACACGACGACGGCCGGGTAGACCATCGCGGACTTCACCTTCTTCTGGATGCGGGAGGCCTTCTCGCGGAACTTCGCGAGACGGTCGAGGACCTTGTCGAGCACGCCGCCGGCCTCGCCCGCGCGGATCATGTTCACGAAGAGGCGGTCGAAGACCTTCGGGTGGGCCTGCAGGGCCTCGGAGAGGTTGTTGCCCTGCGAGACGCTCTCGGCGATGTTGGCGAGGATGGCCTTGAAGGCCGGGTTGCGCTCCTGCTTGTGGATCAGTTCGAGGGCGCGGAGCAGCGGCAGGCCGGCGACGATGAGCGTGGCCAGCTGACGCGTCATGATGGTGACGTCGTCCTGGGTGACCTTGGCGCCGAAGCTGAAGCCGCCCTTCTTGGCCGGGGCCGCGCCGCCGACGAGCGGCTTGGCCGCGCCGTCGCCGGACAGGGTGGTGACCATCAGGCCGCGGGCCATGAGCTTCTGGCGGGCCTGCTCCTCGCTGGTCGCGTCGATCTTACCGGAGGTCTGCGCGCCGTTGCGGTCGATCGCGTTGTACTTGTAGTCGGGCATGGGATGGGGTGTGTGAAAGGGTTAGGTGTACTTGAGGACTTCCTCGATCGTCGTGAGGCCGTCGAAGATGCAGCGCAGGCCGTCGTCGCGGAGCGGGCGCATGCCCACCTCGATCGCCTTCTGCTTGAGGACGAGCGTCGGCGCCTTCTGGGTGACGAGCGTGCGGATGGGGTCGCTGATGGTCATCAGCTCGAACAGACCCTGGCGACCGCGGTAGCCGGAGCGGTTGCACTCGGGGCAGCCCTTGCCGAAGTAGAACTTGCGGTTGGCGATCTCGAGCGGGTCGACGTCGAGCATGTTGATGACCTCCTTGTCCGGCTCGTAGGCGGTGCGGCAACCCTTGCAGATGCGGCGCAGGAGGCGCTGGGCGAGGACGCCCTCGAGCGAGGCCGAGATGAGGAACGGCTCCAGCCCCATGTCGATGAGACGGGTCACGGCGCCCGGGGCGTCGTTGGTGTGGAGGGTCGAGAGCACGACGTGGCCGGTCAGGGACGCCTGCACGGCGATCTGGGCGGTCTCGAGGTCGCGGATTTCGCCGACCATGATGGTATCGGGGTCCTGGCGGAGGAAGGAGCGGAGCGCCGCGGCGAAGGTCAGGCCGACCTGGTGGTTGATCGGGACCTGCATGATGCCCTCGACCTCGTACTCGACGGGGTCCTCGGCGGTGAGGATCTTGACGTCCTCGGTGTTCACCTCGCGGAGCGCGGAGTAGAGGGTGGTCGTCTTGCCGGAGCCGGTCGGGCCGGTGACGATGAAGATGCCGTTCGGGCGGCTGACCATCGCGCGGATGCCTTCCTTGATGTCGTCCTGCATCGAGAGCGCGTCGAGGCTCAGGTTGACGACGGTCTTGTCCAGGATGCGCAGCACGACGGACTCGCCGAACTGGGTCGGGAGGGTCGAGACGCGGAGGTCGATGGCGCGGCCGCCGATGGTGGTCTTGATGCGACCGTCCTGCGGGATGCGGCGCTCGGCGATGTTGAGCGCGGAGAGGACCTTCACGCGGGCGATGACCGCGGACGCCAGGTTCTTGGGCGGCGGGGCCATCTCGTAGAGCGAGCCGTCGATGCGGTAGCGGATGCGGAACTGGTCCTCGAACGGCTCGAAGTGGATGTCGGACGCCTTCGCCTTGACGGCTTCCTGGAGCACCAGGTCGACGAAGCGGATGATCGGGGCCTGGCTGGCCTGCTTGGTGACGTCCTCGTCGG
>JBEGOO010000279.1:0-6102 GCA_041182045.1 Verrucomicrobiota bacterium | reverse complement strand
CGCCGCGCTGGCGTCCGTCCACGAGGTCTCGGGCGCGATCGTCGCGATCGTGCTCGTGCTCGTCTCCGTCTTCCTGCCCGTGGCCTTCCTCGGCGGCATCGCCGGCACGCTCTACCGCCAGTTCGCCGTGACCGTGGCGATCTCGGTGACGATCTCGGGCTTCGTGGCCCTGACGCTCACCCCCGCGCTCTGCGCGATGATCCTGAAGCCGCGGGCCCACGCCCCGACGACCGGGTTCCTCGGCTGGTTCGAGGCCCGCTTCCAGGCCTTGGCCGCCTGGCACGGCCGCGCCGTCCGCTGGCTGCTGGAGCGGCCCCGGACCGCCGGCCTGATGTTCCTGGGCATCCTCGGCGCCAACGCCGCGCTGCTCTGGGAGCGCCCGCGCGGGTTCCTCCCGTCCGAGGACCAGGGGTACGTCCTCGCGATGGTCACCTTGCCCGACGGCGCGAGCGTCACCAGGACGCGCGACTACATGGCGAAGATCGTGCCCTCGCTGCTGCAGGTCCCGGCCGAGAAGCCGGCGGTGTTCCACGCCTTCGCCATCAGCGGTTTCGACCTCATCGGCGGCGGCGAGAAGACCAACGCCGGCACCATCTTCCTGCCCTTGAAGGATTGGTCGAAGCGCGACCTCGGGGCCGAGCCGCTCACGGGCGCGCTCATGGCCGCGACCGCGCACGCCACCGAGGGGATGTGCTTCATCGTCAACCCGCCCCCCATCCGCGGCATCGGCACGGCCGGGGGCTTCGAGTTCTACCTGCAGGCGCGCGAGGACGACGACCCGGTCCGCCTCGGCAAGGTCGCCGACGAGCTGATCGCCGCGCTCGCGAAGGAGCAGAAGGACGGCAAGCCGCTGATCGTCGGCCTGCGGTCCTTCCTGCGCACCGCGGTCCCGCAGTACGCCGCCGAGGTCGACGAGGCCCGCGCGATGAGCCTGGGCGTGCCGCTGCCCGACATCTACGAGGCGCTGCAGGCGACCATCGGGGCCGCCTACGTCAACGATTTCAACCGTTCCGGCCGCACCTACCGCGTGCTCATGCAGGCCGAGCCGACCGAGCGCATGGACCCCGCCGACGTCGGGCGCGTCCATGTGCGGTCCGCCGACGGGCGGATGATCCCGCTCTCCACGTTGGTCCGCATCAAGCCTTCCTCCGGCCCCGAGCAGGTCGAGCGCTACAACGGCTTCGTCGCCGCCCGCGTCATGGGCGCGGGCTCCCCCGGGGTCAGCTCGAGCGAGGCCCTCCGCATCGTCGAGGCGGTCGCCGAGCGCACCTTGCCCGACGGTTACCAGCTCGACTGGACCGCCCAGGCCTTGCAGGAGAAACGTTCGGCCACGTCGGCGCTGCCGGCGTTCCTCATGGCGCTCACCATGGTCTTCCTGATCCTCGCGGCGCTCTACGAGAAGTGGTCGCTGCCCATCGGCGTCATCCTCACCGTGCCCTTCGCCCTGCTCGGCGCCCTCGTGGCCATCTGGCTCCGCGGCTCGCCCAACGACCTCTACTTCCAGATCGGGCTGGTGACGCTCATCGGTCTCGCCGCCAAGAACGCCATCCTCATCGTCGAGTTCGCCGTCAAGGCGCGCGACGCGGGCAAGTCGGCCGCCGAGGCCGCCGTGGAGGCCGCCCGCGTGCGCTTCCGGCCGCTCGTCATGACCTCGATGGCCTTCGTGCTCGGCGTCGTCCCGCTCGTCCTGGCCGCGGGCGCGGGCGCGGGCGCCCGCCGGTCCATGGGCACGGGCGTGTTCGGCGGCATGCTCTTCGACACCTTCGTGGCCACGCTCTTCATCCCTCTCTTCTTCAAGCTCCTGACCGGCGACCGGAAGGAACCTCGCGCATGAGAACCCCCGCCGCTTGTTTCCTGCCCTTGGGCTGCCTGCTCACCGCCTGCGCGGTCGGTCCGGATTATGAACGACCCGCCGTGCCTTCGGCCGCCGCGTACCCGGAGGCCGTGTCCGGCCGCGGGGAGATCGCCGCCGCTTGGTGGCGCGGCTTCGGGGAGCCGGAGCTCGATGGGTTGGTCGACCGCGCCCTCGCGGCCAACGCCGACCTGCGGGTCGCCGTGGCGCGCGTCGAGGAAGCCTCGGCGCAGCTGGAGGACACCGCGGGTGCCGGCCTGCCGGCCGTGGACGCCACCGCCGGCGACAGCCGTTACAAGGTCAGCACCGGCGCCTACGTCCCCGTCGGGGGGACCGCCGCCGGTCGCAATCGCCGCACCCTGCGCGGCGGTCTCGCCACTTCCTTCGAACTCGATTTCTGGGGTAAGCTCCGCCGCGCCGAGGAAGGCGCGCGCGCCCAGCTCCTCGCCGCCGAGCACGCCGCCGGGCAGGTCCGCCTGACGCTCGTCGCCACCGTCGTGCGGACCTACGCGAATCTCCGCACGGGCGACGTGCAGGTCGGTTCGGCGGAGGCCGTCCTCGCCGCGCGCGAGGGCGAGCTCGCCGTCCTTGTTCGTCGCCGGGCCGCCGGCTCCGCCCAGGCCGCCGACGTGGCCGCCGCCGAGGTCAACCGCGCCGCCGCGGTCGCCGCCTTGGCCGACGCCCGCCGCGCCCGCGCCCAGGCCGAGCACCTGCTCGGTTTCCTCGTCGGCGAGCCGGCGCTCACGTGGCCGGTCTCCGTCCGTCCGTTGACCGCGCCGCCGCTGCCCGCCGCGGGCCTGCCGTCGGACCTGCTCGCGCGCCGCCCCGACGTCCTCGCCGCGGAGCAGGCGCTGGTCGCCGCCAACGCGCGCATCGGTTACGCGAAGGCCACCCGCTTCCCCTCGTTCACGCTGACGGGCTCGATCGGGACGGAAAGCAAGGCCTTCGCCGGGCTGTTCGAGTCCGACACCGCGACCTCCGCCCTCGGGTTGGACCTGCGCTTCCCGCTGCTCGATTACGGGCGCGGCGCCGCGCGGGTCGACGCCGCCGTGGCCGCGCAGCATCAGGCCGTGGCCACCTACGAGAAGGTCGCGTTGAACGCCTTCCGCGAAGTGCGGGACGCCCTCGCCGACGTCCGCGAGACCGCCGCCGCCGCGGAGGCCGCCGCCCGCCGCGAGACCGCCGCCGCCGAGGCTTTCCGCGTCGCGGAGGTCCGCGCCCGCGCCGGTCAGGCCGCGCCCCTCGAGCGACTCGCCGCGCGCCGCGCCCTGGCCGAATCGCAGCTCGCCGTCGCCCGGGTCCGGCAGGACCGGCTCGGCGCCCAGGTCGACCTCATCAAGGCGCTCGGCGGGGCCCGGCCGGACGAGCCCGGAGCGGCCCGCTAGGCCGCGGTTCAGCGGACGATCTCGATCTCGCCCAGCAGGTTGCCCTGGTAGAGGCGGTCGGTCGATTGCCAGAAGGCCGCGTCGCGGTTGGCGAAGCGGACCTGGTTGCGCTGGTCCTGCTTGTAGGGGAACTTGGTGGCGTTGAGCTCGGGGAACATCACGCAGAGCTGCTGCTTGCCCTGCAGATCCTTGGGCGCGATCGCCCGGATCGTGATCTCCTGGCCGTTCTCGGTGTTCTGGAGCGCGGCGTTGGGCAGGAGGCGGCGGATGTCGAAGCTTTCGCCTTCGCCGGGGGACAGCGTGTACTTCTGCGGGGTCTGGACGTAGGCGAGGTAGAGTCCGCGCGGGGTGGGGCAGATCGCGAAGCCGCGGTTCACGATCCGCAGCTTGATCTCGTAATCCTTGCCTTGTTTGACCTTCACCGGCCAGGAGGCGCTGAGCAGCTCGTAGCGGTAGCCCACGTGGTCGCGCAGGTAGTCGAAGGCCGAGCGCGGGACCTCGTTGCCCTTCGTGTCGGTGAAGTAGCCGTCGGACACGGACAGCCCGAGCGCCTTCACCTCGGCCTTGGTCTTCAGCTGCTTCTTCCAGCCGTCGACGAGGCCTTCCTTGCGGTCGGGGGCGGACTCGGACCAGCCATGGCTGAGGCCGAGCGTCGTCGCGCGCTCGTTGGACGCGGCCTGCGCCACGAGCCAGCCGTCCGCGGCGACCTTGCCTTCGGCGGCGCGGGCGGAGAGGTCGGCGTCGTACGGGACCCAGAGCGTCTCCGCGCACATCTTCTGCCAATCGGGGTTGGCGCCGCCGATGTCGGCCTCGAACTGCCCGCCGTGCTTCAGGTCCACGAGGAAGTTCGCGTTGACCTGGCCGGTGCGGGCGGAGGGGTTGCCCTTCTCGAAGGCCGTGCCCTGGTTGAGGCGCGTGGGCCACTTCAGCTCGGTGAACAGGTCCTCGCGCATGGTCGGCGACTGGATCAGGAGGGCGCGGTCGGGCGGCAGGGCCGCGAACGCCTCGCGCAGCAGGGCGGCGTGGGTCGCGACGTCGGCGGGGAGCCGCGTGGCGTTCGGTCCTTCCCCGCGGCGGCCGATGCTGCCCAGCTGGACCGCGGTCAGGATGTCATTGTTCTTCGCGAGGACCGGTTTCAGCTGCGCCCAGTGGCCCTTGAGGATGGCGAGGTCGGGGCCGGCGGTCTTGCTGTCGTCGAGCTCGTAGGCGAAGCGGATCTGCAGCTTCACGCCGGCGCGGCGGAAGACGTCGAGCGAGCGCTCGAGCCGGGTGAGCAGGATCGGGTCGAGCGGCCGGTTGCAGTACTCGTCGAGCCAGACGATGCCCAGGTAGCTCGTGACGCCCTTGGCCTCCCAGGCCTTGAGGGCGTCGGCCATCGCGCGGTCCGACCATCCGTTGCGGGCCACGTCGACGCCGAGGCAGGGGACCGGCTTCTCGTCGTTCGCGGCGGGGGCGCGCTTGCGGACGACGCGGCCGTCGGCGCGCTGGACCAGCAGCTGGCCCTCGCCGAGCCCGATCGGGCACTCGAGGCGGAACCCGCGCTCGGGGTTGCGCAGCCCGTGGGGCAGGGCGGGGTCGTCGGCGAAGAGCCCGTGGTATTCGTGATAGGAAAGCTTCGGGGTCTCGTCCTTGGCCAGCAGGGCGGCGGCGCCGAGCAGGAGGATCGCGCGGAACTTGGGCATCGGGAGGCAGTTTTTCCCCGTCGCCTCGGGTTGCAATCCCCGAGTCGGCGGACTTGGCTTGGCGCATGCAGGACCCAGTCTCGCTCTGGACGGAGCTCGCCGCCGCGGCGCGGGCCGACCCGTTCCTGCCGGTCGCCACGGGGGTGTTCGCGCTGGCCGTCCTGCATGCGTTCGCCGCGCCGACCATCGCCCGCGCGGCGGGCCGGCGGGGCGGTTTCCAGGGGGCGGTCGGCCATGTCCTCGGCGAGGTCGAGCTGGCCTTTCCCCTCTGGGCCTTGGTGGCGCTGGGCTTGCTGGCGGTCTGGCCGGGCAAGGGAGCCGGGGTCGCCGGGCGTTATCTCGTCGGCCTCGACTACGCCGCGGCCCTCCAGGGGGCCGGCCCGGGTGGTCCGTCCAAGTTCGTGGAGCCTTTGTTCGTCTTCATCATCATGACGCTGGCTTCGGCTCGTCCCGTGCTGGCCTTGGCCGGGCGTCTGCTCGGGGCCGTGGCGGGGTTGTTCGGTGGTTCCCCCGCGGCGCATTGGGCGGTGCTGCTCACCCTGGCTCCGCTGCTCGGTTCGTTGATCACCGAGCCGGCCGCGATGACCATCGCCGCCTGGCTCCTCGCCCGGCGGTTCTTCGCGTGCGGTCCGTCGGAAGCCTTGAAGTACGCCACGCTCGCCTTGCTCTTCGTGAACGTCTCGGTCGGCGGCGCCCTGACCTCGTTCGCGGCGCCGCCCATCGTGATGGTCGCCGGTCGTTGGGGGTGGGGCTGGGCCGACGTCGCCGGCGGTTTCGGGCTCGGCGCGTTGGCGACGATCGGTCTGGCGAACACGGCGCTGTTCCTGGTTTTCCGGCGAGAGCTCCGAGGCTTGCGTCCCGGCGCCGACGACTCGCCGGAAGAGCCGGCGAGCCCGGTCGGGCTCACGCTGCTCCACCTGGCGCTCATGGGCGGGGCGGTCGCCTTGTTCGCGGCGCATCGCACGTCCGCGCTGGTCGGCGTCTTTTTCGCCTTCCTCGCCTTGCGGGCGGTCACCTCCCGCTGGCAGGACCCGCTGCGGCTCCGCGGGCCCCTCTTGGTGGGGCTGTTCCTCGCCGGGCTCGTCGTGCTGGGCGGGCTGCAGGCTTGGTGGATCGGTCCGGCTTTGCCGCGGCTGGGGGAGTCGGCGTTGCTGGCCACCGCGACGGTGCTGACCTCCTTCAA
>JBEGOO010000278.1:0-5065 GCA_041182045.1 Verrucomicrobiota bacterium | reverse complement strand
GGGCGAGGTAGTCCAGGCGGTCCGTGTACGGGACGAACTGGTTGTACGTCATGTTCTCGGCGATCTTCTCGTCGCCGCGGTGCAGGTAGCCGATGACCGGGTCGCACTTCACGACCTTGTCACCGTCGAGCTCGAGGCTCAGGCGGAGCACGCCGTGCGTGGCCGGGTGGGACGGACCCATGTTCAGGGTCATGTTCTCCCCGCGCAGCTCCTCGGAGCGGGCGGCGACGTCGCCGAGGGAGATCTCTTTGGTGATCTTCACGTGGAAATTCAGGCTTTGGGTTGCTGCTCGTTCCAGGATTGGTCGAGCGCGGAGGGTTCGCCTTCGGACAGCTTGCCGCCGGGCGAGACGAACGGCCCGCCCATCATCGGCGCGGGTTCGACCGTCTGGCCGGTGACCGCGGCCACGTCGGCGGCGGGGAGGGGCACCTCGATGCCGGCGAGCGGGAAGTCCTTGCGGAGCGGGTGGAAGGGATAGCCGTCCCACATCAGGATGCGGCGCGGGTCCGGGTGGCCTTCGAAGACGATGCCGAACATGTCGTAGGCTTCGCGCTCGTGCCAGTTGGCGCCGGGGTGGAGCGAGGAGACGCTCGGGACGCGGTCGTCGACGGCGTCCACGTGTAGGCGGACGTATTCCTTGCCGGCCGTGCTCAGCAGGTGGAGCACCACGCCGAAGCGGGTCGGGCGGTCCGGCCATTCGGCGCCGCAAAGGTCGGCGAGGAGATCGAAGCCCTGCTCGTCGCGCAGGAAGCGGACGGCGGCGAGGAGGTCGGCGCCCGCGACGCGGAACGTCGGCATGTCCTTGCCGGCGAGGTCCTGCGCGGCGGGGAAGCGGGAGAGGAGGGTGGCGGCGTCCATGTCCGTGTTCAGCTGACGATCTTGGTCTCGACGGTGCGGCCGCGGAAGGTGCGGCGGAGCGAGCCGCCCTCGTTGCGGATCTTCTCCTGGAGCAGCATCATGCCGTCGAGGAGGGCTTCGGGGCGGGGCGGGCAACCGGAGATGTAGACGTCGACCGGGACGATGTTGTCCACGCCCTGCAAGGTGGCGTAGGAGCGGTACATGCCGCCGGTGGAGGCGCAGGCGCCCATGGCGACGACCCACTTGGGCTCGGCCATCTGGTCGTAGATGCGGCGGACGACCTCGGCCATCTTGTAGGTGACGGTGCCGGCGACGATCATGCAGTCGGCCTGGCGGGGGGAGAAGCGCATGACTTCCATGCCGAAGCGGGAGATGTCGAAGCGGGAGCCGCCGGAAGCCATGAGCTCGATGGCGCAGCAGGCCAGACCCATGGGCATCGGCCAGACCGAGTGGCTGCGGACCCAGTTCACGACGGCGTCGGCGCGGGTGACGATGACCTCGCCCTCAACCTTGCTGTTATAGCCGAAATCGGATTTGACCATGGTGGTGCGGGCGGACGGTAGAAGAGCCCCCCTTGGGAGCAAGTGTGAAGGGCGAAAAAGGCGTTATTATCGCTTCTAATCGGGGTTGGGTGGCTTGCGCGGGGGTGGGCGGGGTGAGGACGCCTATCCCGCTCGCCCTCGGCGGGAGTTTCCGCCAAAACCGGGAAATGCGCCCCTGGACCCCTTGGCTCGCCCTGCTTTCCCTCGTGTCGGCCGCCGTGGCCGCCCCCGCCCCGATCCGGGTGCTGGTCTGGGACGAACGTCAGCCTGAGCAGAAAAAGGCCTACGACGGCGGCTTCCTCGGGGACGCCCTCGCCAAGCACCTTGGCGCCCTGCCTGGTCTCTCGGTCCAGTCGGTCGGGCTCGACAGCCCCGACCAAGGCCTGAGCGAGGCGACCTTGGCGGCGACCGATGTGGTCGTGTTCTGGTGTCACAAGCGCCCCCTGGAGCAGGACTATGCCCGGATGGAGGCCTTGGTCCGCCGGGTCATGGCGGGCAAGACCGGCTTCGTCGCCCTCCACTCCGCCCACTGGGCCAAGCCGTTTGTCCGCCTCATGCAGGAGCGCGCCAAGGCCGACGCCGTCGCCCAGGTGCCGTCCGCCGAGCGCGCCACCGCCCAGTGGCAATACCTCAACGACAAGCCTTACCGGGTCATCCCCAAGAAAGGCGCCCCCGCGACGCCGAATGTCCAGAAGGTCGGCGACGTCTGGCGCCTGACCCTCCCTCAGTGCGTCTTCCCGACCTACCGGGCCGACGGCGCGCCCTCGCACGTCACGACGTTGCTTCCGACGCACCCGCTGGCCGCCGGGCTCCCCGCCAAGTGGGACATCCCGCAGACCGAGATGTACGGCGAGCCGTTCTGGGTGCCGGCTCCGGATAGCGTGATTTTCGAGGAAAAATGGGATAAAGGGGAGCATTTCCGGAGCGGTTCGCTCTGGAAGGTGGGCCAGGGGGATGTCTTCTATTTCCGTCCCGGCCACGAGACCTACCCGGTCTACAAGCAGGCCGAGAACCTGCGGGTGATCGAGAACGCGGTGCGCTGGATGGGAGCCGAGGTCGCCCGCCGATGAAAGCGCTCCTCCTGCTGCTGGGCGCCGCGTTGACGGCCGCCGTCGAGCCCGCCGCCCGGCCCTACTACGCCGTCGCCCCGGGCGCCTTGGCGAAGGCCAAGGCGGCTTTGCAGGCGGGTGACGCGGAGACGCTCGCCGCCTTGAAGAAACTCGTGGCCGACGCCGACAAGGCGCTGAAAGTGACGCCGCCGACCGTGACGGCGAAACAGAAGACCCCGCCCAGCGGCGACAAGCATGACTACATGAGCCTGGCGCCGTATTTCTGGCCCAACCCGGCGAAGGCGGACGGCCTGCCTTACATCCGACGCGACGGGAAGGTGAACCCGGAGGCGCATGACCCGGCCAACAACGACACGCTGCGGATCCGCGACCTCGGCAACACCGTCGAGACGCTCGCCTTGGCCTATCATTTCACGGGCCAGCCCGCCTACGCGGAGCACGCCGCCCGCTGCCTGCGGGTCTGGTGCCTCGACGAGGCCACGCGCATGACCCCGCGCTTCGCCTACGCCCAGGCCGTCCTGGGCGTGAACGACGGGCGCGGCACCGGCATCCTCGAGGCTCGCAGCCTCGTCGAGGCGCTCGACGCCGCGAGCCTGCTGGCGGGCTCGCCCGCGTGGACCGCCGCCGACCAGCAGGCCCTCGACGTCTGGTCGGGGCAGTTCCTCGATTGGTTGCTCACGAGCAAGCCGGGTCAGGACGAATATTCGGCCAAGAACAACCACGGGACCTGGTTCGACGTCCAGACCGCGAAGCTCGCCCTCATCCTCGGCCGCCGGGCCGTCGCCCAGGGCATCCTGCGCGACGTGCCCACGCGCCGCATCGCGGTGCAGGTCGAGCCTTCGGGCCAGCAGCCGCTGGAGCTCACGCGCACGGCCTCGTTCACCTACTGTTGCTTCAACCTCGAGGCCCACGCCCAGCTGGCCACCCTCGGCGAGCACGCCGGCCTCGACCTCTGGCGGGCCCGCACGAAGGATGGACGCTCGTTGCGCGCCGCCTTGGATCAGCTGCTGCCTTATCTGGGCAAGGACGCCAAGCCTTGGCCGCACGAGCAGATCCGCGACCTGAAGCCGTCCGCGCTCGCGCCCTTGCTCCGCCGCGCCGGCCAGGTCTTCGGGGACCCGAGGTATGAACAGCCCTTGGCGGAACTCGCGGCCGGCGCGAAACGGCTGCCCTTGCTGCAGCCCGCCCGATGAGGCCTTGGCTGTCCTTGCTGCTGGTCGGCGCGCTCGGCGCGGCCGAACCCGCGGCCCGTCCGCCCAATGTGCTGGTCGTGCTCATCGACGACCTGGGATATTCCGATCTCGGCTGCTACGGCGGCGAGATCCCGACCCCGAACATCGACCGGCTCGCGGCGGGCGGCGTGCGCTTCGAGAAGTGCTACAACTCCGCGCGCTGTTGCCCGACACGCGCGTCGCTGCTGACCGGCCTGCACCCGCACGAGGCCGGCATCGGCGACTTCGTCAGCGCCAAGCCCTCGCCCACAGGCGGCGAGGCCTACACGGGCCACCTGCTCGACAGCAACCAGACCCTCCCCGAACTCCTCGCCGCGCGCGGCTACAGCACGTGGATGGTCGGCAAGTGGCACCTGGGCGTGCCCGGCCCGATGCAGCGCGGCTTCGCGCATTACTTCGGGTTCAAGGACTTCGGGGCGCACTCGGAAGGCCAATGGAATCCCGCCAACTATGTCCGCCTGCCCGGCTCCGAGAAACCTGAGCTGAGCTATGAGCCCGGCAAGTTCTACGCGACCGACGTCTTCACCGACTACGCCGGCGAGTTCCTGCAGCAGGCGCGCGCGACGCCGGATAAGCCCTGGTTCCTGTACCTCGCCCACTCTTCGCCGCACTTCCCGTTGCAGGCCCCGCAGGCGTCGATCGAACGCCACCTCGCGACCTATCGCCGCGGCTGGGACGTCCTGCGGGCCGAGCGCTTCGAGCGGATGAAGAAGCTCGGCCTCGTGCCGGCGTCCGCGACGTTGCCCGCGCGTTCACGCGTACCCGTCGACCGGGCGGACATCGCCAACGGTTACGCCGGCCAGCCGAACCCGGCGTGGGACAGCCTGCCCGCCGACCGGCGCGAGGATCTCGCGCGCCGCATGGCGACCTTCGCCGCGATGGTCGAGCACATCGACCGGGGCCTCGGCCGCCTCCTCGCCGACCTCGAGTCGCACGGCGAGCTGGCGAACACGCTCATCCTGCTCACCAGCGACAACGGCGCCTGCTACGAATGGGGCCCCTTCGGTTTCGACGGCGCCTCGCGCACCGGGCGGACGAAGCTGCACGTCGGCGACGACCTCGCCAAGATGGGCCAGCCGGGCTCGTTCTCGTCGTATGGGTCGGGCTGGGCCAACCTCGGCAACACCCCGCTCGCGATGTACAAGCACTTCTGCAGCGAAGGCGGCATCGCCTCGCCCTTGATCGCGCATTGGCCCGCGGCATGGCCCGCCCGCGCCGCGTGGCAACGCGCCCCCGCCCACGTCATGGACTTTTTCCCCACCATCGCCGAAGCCACCGGGGCGACGCGCCCCACCGCGATCGCCGGCGTGAAGCTCAAGCCCCTCTCCGGCGTCTCGCTCGCCCCGCTGATGCGCGGGGAAGG
>JBEGOO010000277.1:0-3190 GCA_041182045.1 Verrucomicrobiota bacterium | reverse complement strand
GATCTGCGAAGGCGAAGTACTTTCGGCGCCAGGCAGGCGAACGACGACCTCCATGGGACGCCCCGAAGCGGGCAGCTGCCCCGCCCTCGCGCCGCCCAAGGCGGTCGAGACGATGTCGTTGAGCTCCTCCGCATGCAGGTTACGACGGACCAGTTGGTCTCGCTTTGGAACGATGTCGACCGAGGGCAATAAGCCTGAGGCCTCGAACACGACGTCTCCGCCGCCGGGAATCTTACGGAGCACGGCCACCGCCTGCTCGGCCACGGCTTCCATATTGGAGAGTTCGTCGCCGAAGATCTTCAGCGAAAGATCGGCTCGGGAGCCGGCCATGATTTCATTGAAACGCAACTGGATCGGCTGGGAGAACATCGTGGTCTGCCCGGGGACGGTCCGCTCCAGGAGTTCGGACATGAGTTCGACGAGCCTTGCCTTATTGATGGGCGAACCACCTTCACGGCGCCACGTGTCGCGGGGTTTCAACTTCACATAACTATCCGCGACGTTCGGCCCCATCGGATCGCTGGCGATCTCGGCGGTACCGATGCGCGCGAAGACATGGTCGACCTCCGGAAACTTGGCACGAAGGAGGATCTCCGCGCGCTTCTGCAGGTCCACCGAGGAGGCCAGATCTAGGCTAGAGGCTCGGACGAACTGGATGCTGATGGAACCTTCGTCGAGCTGCGGGATGAAATCGGCCCCGAGACGCGTGTAGCCGACGGCGGCTGCGAGGGCCGCGAGTGAAGTGGCGACGACGGCCGCGGTCCGATGGGCGAAGCACCATCCAAGCATCGCCGAGAAGACCGACTTGAGACGGCGGATCAGGCCACCTTCCTCGGCATGACCTTCAGCCCGAAGCCAGAAAGAAGCCAGGGCAGGCATGACGGTCAGGGCGACGAGCGCGGAAGCCGCCAAGGCGACCACGACGGCCGCGGCCATGGGCTTGAACATCTTCCCTTCGATACCCTCGAGGGCGAAGATCGGCACATAGACCAAGGTGATCACGGTCACGCCAAGGAACATCGGGCCGGCGACCTCACCCGCGGCAGCCGACAACTCGGTCGTACGCTCATCTTCGGACAGGGGTCGTCCGAGGGCCCGGACACGCTCCTCAAGCCGTCGCAGGAAATTCTCCACCATCACCACGGAACCGTCGACGATGAGGCCGAAGTCGATCGCGCCCAGACTCATCAGGTTGGCACTGGCCTTGGAAGCGGCCATGCCGGTGAGCAGGAGAAGGAACGAGAGGGGGATCGCCAAGGCGACGAGCAAAGCGGCCCGCCAATGCCCCAGCAACACCAGCAGGACGACCACGACGATCAACGCCCCTTCGAAGAGGTTCGTCTCGACGGTCCGGATGGTCGCGCCGACGAGGTCGGAGCGGTCGTAGAGCACGGTAAGCTTCACGCCCTCCGGCAGGTGGGTACCGATGGCGGCGAGCTTCTCGACCGCGCGTTTCGAGACTTCGCGGGAGTTCTCACCGGCTAGCATGATGGCGGCGCCGACGACGGCCTCCTGCCCGTCGACGGTGGCCGCACCCATGCGGGAGGCGTTGCCGACCGAAACGCGGGCGACGTCACCCACGGTCACGGCGGGACCGAGGCCGGCGGGGCGAAGCGGTATACCAGCGATATCCTGGGCGGTCCGCACGCGAGTGTCAGCGCGGACCGTGAAGGCCTCGCCGCCGAGCGTGACGACACCGCCCCCGGCGTTCTCGGTGTTACGACGGACGGCCCTGAGCAGTTCTGACATGGGTACGCCTGACTTGGCAAGCTTGGCGAGGTCGGGTTCGACGAGCATCTGGCGCTCGTGCCCGCCGATGACGTTGACGTCCGCCAGTCCCGGCGTGGAACGGAGCGCCGGGCGCACGCGCGTGTCATGCAACAGGCGCAAATCACGTAGGCGCGTGGACTCGTCGGCCGGCGCCTTGGCATCGGCGGCGTAGCCGATCGAGTAATAGACGATTTCCCCGAGTCCGGTGCTGATCGGCGCCATCACGGGTACGGCACCCGGCGGCAGGTTGCCGGAGGCCTGCCCGATACGTTCGGTCACGAGCTGGCGGGCGCGGAAGATATCGGTACCATCCGCAAAGATGAGCGTGACCTGCGAGAGCCCGGTCTTGGAGAGCGAACGGAACTCGACCAAGCCCGGTAGGCCTGAGAGCTCGGATTCGAGCGGGATGGTGACGCGCGACTCCGCCTCGTCGGCGGCGTAGGAAGGCAAGGCGGTGTTGATCTGCACCTGCGGGCCGGTGATGTCGGGCATGGCATCGATCGGGACGCGCGTGGCGGACCAGGCTCCGAGCAGGCAGAGCAACAGGGCGCAGGTGAGCACGACCGCGCGGCGGCGGATGGACCAGCGAGCGAGGGCTGCGATCATCTCAGTGGCCGTCGGCGCAGCCGACGCCTCCCTTGATGGCCTGGAGTTCTGCGAGCCAGAGGCCCCACACGCCCGCGATGGCGATCACGTCGCCCTCGAGCAGACCGTCGGCGACCTGGATCGAGCCGTCAGACTCGACGCCTGGCTTCACCTCGGTGCGCAACCAGCGCTGGCCGTTCTGGACGAATACGAAGGCCCCCTCGGAGTTCCGGAGCAACGCATCGACCGGAACCAGGACGCGATCGGCCTTGGCCTGGGCCTCGGCCTTGCGCAGGCCGATGAACTCGGCCGCATCTGGGGTCAGCAGCAGGCCCTGCCCTTTCTTGAACTCGGCGGCCTTGGCCGGAGGAACGGCACCCTCTATTTGACCTGAAGTTGCCTGCTTGCCGCAGCCAGCCAACGCGACGACCAGGAGAATGGAACTGAAGGTCTTCATCGGGACGCGACGGGATTGAAGGGAACGCCGCTGAGTTCGCGCAGGCGGAAGCCGGCCTCGACGGCCTGCTCCTGAATGAGCAACGCGGAGTCGACAGCCTCGAGATAACCAGCCTGGGCATCCATGAAGAGCTGCAGCGACAAGGCGCCGGCACGGAAGTGAGACTCGGCGAGTTTGGCTGCTTCCGAAAAACGCACCGCCGGATCGTCCTTATGCATGCGCAGCTGGTCGACCTTGGAGGCATAGGAAAGCCAGGTCTGTCCGAGGTCCTTCTCGACGTCACGCCAGGCCGCGGAAATGGCGGACTTGGACTGCCGGCGGCGCTCATTGGCCGAACGCTCGGCGGCGCTCGAGCGACCGCTCACCGGCAGCGGGATG
>JBEGOO010000276.1:0-8329 GCA_041182045.1 Verrucomicrobiota bacterium | reverse complement strand
ACGGCTCGCTCACGGTGATGACCGGCGTCTCGGGCTCGGGTAAGTCGTCCCTGGCCTTCGACATCCTCTTCGCCGAAGGCCCGCCTGCCGAAGTCGCCCAGGCCGGCACGGTCACGGGCCGCGTCCTCGCCCAAGGCGATGACGCCTTCGCCTCCGCGTCGACCACGGCGAGCAAGCCGCGCCCCACCTCGATCTCCCTGCGCGGCGCGCGGGAACATAACCTGAAGGACGTCTCGCTCGAGATCCCGCACGGCTCGCTCACGGTGATGACCGGCGTCTCGGGTTCGGGCAAATCGTCCCTCGCCTTCGATATTCTCTTCGCGGAAGGCCAACGACGCTTCCTGGAATGCGTCTCAGCCTACGCCCGCCAGTTCGTCGAACAGCTCCCCAAGCCGGACATCGATTCGCTCACGGGCCTCCCTCCGACGGTCGCCATCGAACAACGCGTGACCCGCGGCTCCGCGAAGTCCACGGTCGCGACGGTCACCGAGGTCGCGCAATACCTCCGCGTGCTCTACGCCCGCGCCGGCGTGCTGCACAGCCCGACCACGGGCGAGCCGCTCGAAGAGATGACGGAGGATGCGGTCGTCCGCCTCGTCGCGAAGAAGGCGAAATCCCTGAAGAAGGGTTCGTTGCTCGTCGCCGCCCCGCTCGTCCGCTCCCGCAAGGGCCACCATCGCCCGCTGGCCGAATGGGCCGAGACGAAGGGTCTCCGCCTGCTCCGTTGCGACGGCAAGATGCTCAAGGTCGAGGGTTTCGAAGGCCTCGACCGTTATTCCGAACACGACGTCGACGCGGTCTTCGGCGAGATCCGCGGGGACGGCCTGATCCGCTTGCCCGACGACACCGAGGAGTCCGGCGAGAAGGCCCTCCGCGCGCTCGTCCGCCAGGCGCTCGCGTCCGGCAAGAACGCGTGCGTGCTGCTCGCGCCCGACGGTCGCCAGGTCGCCTACCTCTCCACCACCCGCAGCGACCCCGCCACCGGCGAATCCTTCCCCGAGGTCGACCCGAAGCATCTCTCCTGGAACTCGCCGCGCGGCTGGTGCCCCGACTGCCGCGGCCACGGCCTCGAAGTCACGACCTTCTCCTCCGACGAGGAGGAATCCATCAACGAGAACGCCATCGCCGACCGGGTCGGCGAAGCGGTCTGCCCGACCTGCCACGGCGAACGCCTCGGCCCGATCGGCCGCTCGGTGAAGCTCGACGGACCGAAAGGCCGTTCGCTCTCCCTGCCCGGCCTGCTCCGCCTGCAGCCGGACGAGTCCCTCGCGTTCCTCTCGGGGCTGAAGCTCGCGGCCCGCGAGAAAGCCATCGTGGGCGCCCTGCTCCCCGAGATCGGCGCCCGCCTGCGCTTCCTCGACTCCGTCGGCCTCGGCTACCTCGCGCTCGATCGCGGCGCCGACACGCTCTCCGGCGGCGAAGCGCAGCGCATCCGCCTCGCGGCGCAGCTGGGCTCGACGCTTTCCGGCGCGCTCTACGTCCTCGACGAACCGAGCATCGGCCTGCACCCGCGCGACAACGACCGGCTCATCGGCTCGCTCAAGGATCTCCGCGACCGCGGCAACACGGTGCTGGTCGTCGAACACGACGAGGACACCATGCGCGCCGCCGACCTGGTGGTCGACATGGGCCCGGGCGCCGGCGTCCATGGAGGCACGGTCGTCGCGCAAGGCACGGCGGCCGCGCTGGAGAAACGCGCCGACTCCGTCACGGGCCGCTTCCTCAAGGAAGCCATCCCGCACCCGCTCCGCGGCGCCCGTCGCCCGGTCGCCGGCAAGGGCGCGCCCGCCGGATGGGTCCGCCTGAAACACGCCTCGCTCCGCAACCTGAAGGGCTTCGATGCGCAGATTCCGGTCGGACGCCTCACCGTCGTCTGCGGCGTCTCGGGCGCCGGCAAATCCACGCTGGTCACCGACCTCCTCGCGCCCGCGATCCGGGCCGCGATCGCCAAGAAGAAGGATGGCCTCACGGGCAAGGAAGCGGTGGGGGTGGTCTCGCACGAAGGCAAGCCGGCCTTCGCGACGCTCTCCGGACTCAAAGGCTTCCGCCAGCTCGTCGTCGTCGACCAGGAACCGATCGGCAAGACGCCGCGCTCCACGCCGGCGACCTACATCGGCGCCTGGGACCTCATCCGCGAACGGCTCGCCTCCTTGCCCGAAGCGGCCATCCGCGGCCACGGCGCGGGCTTCTTCTCGTTCAACACTTCCGGCGGGCGCTGCGAAGCCTGTTCCGGCGCGGGTCGCATCAAGCTCGAGATGAGCTTCCTGCCCGACACCTACGTGCCGTGCGAGGAATGCGCCGGCACCCGTTATGGCGCCGCCGCCAAGGCGATCCGCTGGAACGGCAAGTCGGCGGCCGACCTGCTCGCGATGACCTTCGAGGAAGCCGCGGCGTTCCTTTCCTTCGACGCGAAGCTCGGCGACCTCTGCGGGCTGATGGTGAAAACCGGCCTGGGCTACCTCACGCTCGGCCAGAGCAGCCCGACGCTCTCCGGCGGCGAAGCCCAACGGCTCAAGCTGGTCAGCGAACTCGCCCAAGGTCTTCCGACCTTCCGCGAACGGTCGCGAGGTGAGATTCGTCCGAACCTCTACATCCTGGAGGAACCGACCATCGGCCTGCACCAATCCGACTGCCGCCGCTTGATCGAGCTGCTCCATGCCCTCGTCGAGCAAGGGCACACGGTCGTCGTGATCGAGCACCACCCCGACGTCATCGCCGAAGCGGACTGGGTCCTCGAGATCGGCCCCGAAGGAGGCAACGCCGGCGGCGAACTCGTCCACTCCGGCGACCCGGAATCGCTGGCGGGCAACCGCCGTTCCCCGACCGCGCCCGCGCTGGCGCTGACCCTGAAACGGGGGCTCATTAAGCCTTTGTCTTAAGCGCCCCGGACGCCATGCTCGGGGAGCGCCATGCCGGACCCCGCGCCAACCTCCGATCCACCGCGGACCTCCGTTCGACGGTGGACGCTCGTCGGCGCCGGGATCGTCGCGACGATCGCGATCTTCCTGGTGACCCGCCTGGGGCGCGACCAACCCGCCACCCCGGACGTCGCACCCACCGGCGCCGCGCAGGCTCCGCGATCCGCCGCCGAGTCCGTGACGACACCGACCGACCCGGAGGAACGCGGCTTCTTCGCCGACTTCTTCCGCCCGCGCGGGGAAACGCCGGCCGCCGATGGCGCGATCGGGGGCGTCGACGGGGGCACCGGGCCGCGCAAGGCCGTCCCCGCGGCCGCCACCGCCGCGTCGGTTCCGCCCCCGCTCGACCCGACGCCTTATGATTTCGGACCGACCGCCCGCCGCGATCCGGCGAAACTGGCGACCCTGCTGGCCGACACCCACGCGCGCGTGCTCGACGGGCGCTGGGAGGAACACCTCGCGAGGCTGCGCCCCGGGCTGAAGGACGCCTTGGCGGCGATCAAAGCCGACCCGGCGGGCAAGGCGTCCGAGGCGCTGGCGCGCGACCCGCTCTTCGCCGTCGGCGCCGCCCAGGCGATGCTGATCGCGCAGGCCGGCTCGACCGCGGGCTTCACGACCCGGACCGGACCGGAATCGCTCCGACGGCTCGCCCAAGAAGAAGGGTTGGCCGCGTTCCTCGACGAGCTGTTGCGTCACGCCGACTGGATGGAGGCCTTCCTCGCGCAGTTGAAACCCGAGGACGAAGTCCCGGCCGCCCTCAAGGTCTGGGCGGTCTGCTGGAACTCCGACCCTTTGCCCCTCCGGGAAAAATACCTGCGACTGCAGGTCGCCTTCGCCTTGGTCTTCGACCGGGAGCTGAACATCGCGAACGAACCCGAGACCGCGATCAATCCGGCGATCCGTTACGCGTTCTTCCGGTCGGCGGCGGAGGAAGGGAAACTGAAGAACGACCCGACGAAGCTGCCGGTCGACGCGCTCATCTGGATCGCCGGCGCCGACGTCGGGGAGCCGGACCTGCATTGGGCGCACCAGGAGCCGAAACTCCGGCATCTGCCCGCCGACGACTGGGCGAAGGCTTTCGCGATCGTCGAGCAAGGCGGCATCCTGGGGCGGCAGATGGCGCCCCGGAACAAACCTTCGGGCAAGAACGCCGCCTCCAAGCTGTCGCGCACCCAGCAGGAGAAACTCGACGCGGTCGACGCCGGCTCCCTGGAATACTCGTTCAAGTTCGGCGGCGACGCCGCGGCTTTCGCCACCGCCGCCGCGCGGGCGTTCGGGATCCCCGCCGCGACCCTCGCCGGGCCGAAAACCGGGACGAATCCGCCCGCCACGTGGTTCTCCTTCCGCCGCGACGCTCGCCACTGGGACACCGGTGTCGGCCGACCCGAGAAGGGCGCCGCGAGCGGGACGGCGACGGACCCGCAGACCCGCGCGACCATCCGCGAATTCGAGCTGGTGGCCTTGGTCGACCGGAAACATCAGGGGCCCGAGGCCGAGCGGTGCGCGCGCCTGCGGCTGCTGGCGAGGCTGGCGGGCCAGCTGGGCGAACCGGCCCGCCAACAAGCCTGCCTCGCGGCGGCGTGCCAAGCCGACGAACATTCGATCGTCGCCTGGCGCGAACGGCTCGCGGCGCTGGCCACCGACGACGCGGCCCCGGTCGCGCCCTGGGCCGCGACGCTGACGGAGCTGCGCCGCGCCTTCGAGGATTCGCCGGACATGCGCGATCTCGCCGACGAGCACGAGGCCCGCTTCCTCCTCGGCAAGGTCCCGGCGACGGAGGCCGTGCGCACGATCCAAGGCCACCTCCAGAAACTGCTCCGGGAATTTCCCGGCCGCCGCGACCTCTACCTCGCGGGGATCGCCCGCGCCGCCCGCCTGCTGGCGCGGGACCGGACGACGAACGCCCGGGAGCTCTCCGCGCTCTACCGCGACGCCCTGGAAAACTGCGCCGCCGACATGACCGAGTTCCGCGGGGTGCTGGCCGATTACTACGCGACGGTGAAAGGCGAGGAGAAGCTCGAGCTGCGCTTCCTCGCGGACGCCGAGCACGCCTTCCGCCGGAAGGTCGACCTTCCCGCGCTGGAGTTCGCCGAGATGACCGAGGAACTTTACGTCTACTTCCGCAAATGCGGCCAAGGCCAGCAGGGCCTCCGGCTGCGCAAGGAAGGGGAGAAGGCCAAGGAGGCCGCGCAGAAGGTTGGCAAATAAGCGTTGGTCGCCGTAAAAAGGTTTTTTCGAGGTTTTTACCTCAGCCTAGGCGGTTGTTTTTGACCATCTGAGGCAGTTGCCTAGGTTGAAGTCCTTAGCCATGCGCGCACCGCTCGAACCTAAACCCCTGCCCAAGGCGAAGCCGAAGTCTGGCGGTGGACACACGGAAGCCCTCCTGATCGGGATCCTGCTCCCCGTCCTGCTGGCTGCCTGCTGGTTCGGCTACGCGGTCTACGAACGGACCCTGCACCCGCGGACGCTCGCCTCGAAGGACGAAGCCCCAAGCTTGATCGACGATGTCGCCGGCTTCTTCGGCAAGCCCGCCGCGCCGACCCCGGTCGCGGAGGCCATCCCAGGCGCGAACGCCGGCGCGGGCGCGACGACCGAACCGCCGATCAAACCGACCGGCCCGGCCACCGCGGTCACCCCGGTCGTGAAGGAGGAATTACCCGCCCTCGCGCCCCAACCCTACCCGTTCGACGGCATCGCGCGTCGCGACCCGAAGCGCCTGGCGACCCTGCTGGCCGACGCCAAGGCCCGCGTGTACGACGGCAAGTGGGAGAGCCACTACGACCGCCTCCGCTACGGCCTCTACCCGGCGCTGGTCGCGACTTCCGCGACCGACGGGGCCCGCCGCTTCGACGCGCTCTGGGAGAGCAACTATTTCGCGATCGGGATGACGCAGGCCGACTTCGTGCGGCAGGTCACCCCGAAGACCTTGCGGGAATTCATGACCGACGAGCAGGTGCAGCCTTTCCTGATCGAGCTGCTGGGCGACGCCGAGCGGATGGAGCTGTTCCTCGCCAACCTCAAACCCGAGGACAACCTGGGCAACGCCCTCCGGGTCTGGGCCCGCCTCGCCGCCGACGACGCCAAGGAGCTCAAGGGTAGATATGTCAACCTGCAGGTGGCGACCGCCCTCGTCTTCGACCAGAAGTTCACCTTCGCCCGCGCCCGCGACCCCAAGCATGAACGCTTCACGGTCGACGCCCTGGAACGCTACCGCTACTTCCGCGACAACGCCCAACGCCAGCGACTCGAGACGGACATCAAGAAACTCGAACCGTACGAACTGATCTGGGTCGTGAGCGCCGAGGCGACGAACGAGGAGATGGAGTGGGCCCTCAAGGAGAACGACCTGAAGAAGCTCAAGCTCGTGGCGGCCGACCAGAAGAACGACTGGAGCGAGGCCTACCCCATGATCAACTACCGCATGGACTTCGTGACCGGCGCCCGGCCGCCCAAGGCTCCGCCCGGCAAGAAGCCCTACAAGCCCCTCGCCGAAAGCTTCACCCGCGGGACGCTCGAGGAGATCCTCGAGGTCGGCGGCATCTGCATGGACCAGTCCCATTTCGGCGCGACCACCGCCCGCGCCTATGGGATCCCCGCGGCCTCCGTCGGCGGCGACGGCAACCGCGGCGGCCACGCCTGGTTCGCCTACCTGATGCCCAGCCACCAGTGGAACATGGGCAACGGCTTCCACCCCTTCAACGAGCCCCGCAACCTCCCCGGCACCGGCCGTTACTCCGACGGGTACGCCAACGGCCACACGCGCGACCCGCAGACCGGCAAGGGCATCGGCGAGTTCGAGGTCCAGCTGACCGGCGACCCCAAGCGCCGGATGAAGTCGCACTACGAGAAGGCCTTCCGCCTACGCCTCGCGGCCCGCGTGTACCAGGCGAACACGGACCAGGAAGGCCGCTACGCCTGCCTGCGCTTCGCCACGCACGCCGCGGAGCTCTCGATCGACGCCTGGCGGGAGGCCGCGACCTGCCTCGAGGAACTGGGCGACAAGGTCACGTTCGACCGCTGGCGCGAGTTCCTGCGCGACATGCGCGTCGCCTTCAACGTATCCGACGAGGACAAGCGCTGGCCCGACATGCTCGCGATCGCCGACGGTTACGCCGAGAAACATGTCTGGACCGACCCGAAGATGACGCCGGAGCAGGTCTTCAAGGAGTGCCGCCAGTCCTACGAGGTCTTCATGCGCGAGAAGAAGCGGCTCCACGGCGACACGATGGACAAGACCCGCTACGACCTCATCGTCCTGGCGGCCGAACGCACCGCCCGCCAGCTGGTCAAGGACACGACCCCGAAGGGCCAGGAGAATCTCTTCTTCTATCTCCGCCACGCCCTGCAGGACAACAAGGAGCACCTGCCGACCTTCCGCGGGCTGCTCGACAACTTCTACGCCGCCGTGAAGGGCAACAAGAAGCTGGAACGTTTCTTCCTCGAGGAGATGCGCCGCATCTACGTCCGCGAGATGGAGGACACCGGCAACGACGTCTTCCGCATGAAGACCGTGCTGGGCCTCATCGACGTGATGCTGCCCTACTTCGGCAAGTGCGACGAGCCCGAGCTCGGCCGCAAGCTGGGGCACGACAAGGAGAAGATCCAGAAGGAGCTCGACAAGCTGAAGAAGCAATGAGCCGGCCGATCCTCCTGGGCGTCAACATCGACCACGCCGCCACGGTCCGCCAGGCCCGCTACCGCGGGACGCACGCCTCCCCGCAAGCCGAGCCCAGCCCGCTCGCGTTCACGCGCGAGGCCCTCGCCGGCGGCGCCGACGGGATCACGGTCCACCTCCGCGAGGATCGCCGCCATATCCAGGAGGATGACGTGCTCGCGATCGCGCGCCTGCCCGGCGTGCGGCTCAACCTCGAGATGGCCTGCACCCCGTGGATGACGGACTTCGCCCGCCGGCTCCGCCCCGCCGCCGTCTGCCTCGTCCCCGAATCGCGCGAGGAGGTGACCACCGAGGGTGGCCTGGACGTCGCCGGCCAACGCGAACGCGTGGCGGCCACCGTCGCCGCGCTCACGGCCGCCGGCATCGAGGTCTCGCTCTTCATCGGGCCCGAGCCCGCCCAGCTCGAGGCCGCCCGCGCCGTCGGCGCGCCCGTCGTCGAGCTGCACACCGGCGCCTTCGCCAACGCCTGGCCCGGCCCCGCGGCCGACGAGGAGCTCGCGCGGCTGCGCGCCGGGTGCGAGCACGCCCACCGCCTCGGTCTCGTGGTCAACGCGGGCCACGGCATCAACTACGACAACATCCGGGCCATCCTCACGCTCCCGCACCTGCACGAGTTGAACATCGGCCACACCATCGTGGCCCGCGCGCTCCTCACCGGCGCGCGCGCCGCGGTCGCGGAGATGAAGGCCCACCTCCGGGGACCCGCATGAACCTGGCCGGCGGCAACGTCGTGGGC
>JBEGOO010000275.1:0-11029 GCA_041182045.1 Verrucomicrobiota bacterium | reverse complement strand
AGGTGACGCCAAGGTCCCGGACTTTCAGGAGAGGCGCGGCGGACATGACGGCAGGTTAGGCGGGGGAACGGGGCAGGGGAAGGCAGAATGACGCTCAATTCACCCGGAAGGCGTGCTCGATGATGGCGCGGGGCGGACCCTTGGTCTCCCCGGCGCGGAACGCCCGGAGGTCGCGCTCGCGCTGGGCCGGGTCGAGCCAGAAAAGCCCGTAGGTGAGAGGCTCGTCGGCCGAGCGCACGTCGAAGCCCGCGGGGAACTTGACCCAGTCCCAGTGACCCAGGCGGTAGCCCGGCAGGCGCCAGCCCGGGATGAAGTCCGCTTCCTCATGCATGATCCGCTGGATGCGGAAGGAGAGGCGGATCATCTCGTCGTCCTTGGTCGCGACCCGGAAGGCGTCGATCAGCCCGGAGAGCTCGGGGTTGTCGATGCCCGTGATGTTGTTCGTCTGGCGTTTCGGGACGCGGCGGCCGTCGGGCAGCTTCTCCAAGGCGTTGTCGGAGTGGTGGGACTCCCAGAACGCGGGGATCCGGCTCGACACGTTCCAGGCCCAGAAGCAGATCTCATGGTTCTTCTCCATGACCTTGCGGTACATGGTCGTGTGTTCGAGGGTCTCGGGCAGGTATTCCACCCCGCAGCGGCGGGCCGATTCGATCAACGTCGCCAGCATCTTGCGCCGGTCGCTCGTGTCGAAGGTCAGCCGGAAGGAGAGACGGCGGCCCTGCGCGTCCATCAGGATGCCGTCGTCGCCGGCGCGCGTGTAGCCGGCCCGGGCGAAGGCCGCGCGGGCAAGCTCGGGGGAGTAGCGGCGCGCCCGGATGGACGGGTCGGTGTAGACGCCGAGGCCCTCGCTGAACTGGTTCAACCGCTCGTAGTCCCCGCGGTAGAACCCGTCGATCACCCGCTGGAAATCGGTCGCGTGCTGCAGGCCCACGCGCACGTCGCGGTTGTCCAGGCCCGGTTTCTGGGTGTTGAGGTAGAGCCCGTAAGGCGGCCGCGGGATGTCGTTATAGAACTGCGTCTTCGTGAGGAAGCCGCGCTGGTAGGCCGGCCGGTCGTTCGCGCCGTACCAGTAGCGGGGCTGCCCCATCAGCATCATGTCCAGCTCGCCCGCCATCAGCGATTCGTAGGCGTTGTCGGGTTCGCGGATCACCAGGTACTGGATCGTGTCCGGGTTGAAGCGATGCCGGAAGAACCGTCGGCCGTCGCCCCACCATTTCGCCACCCGCTCTAAGGTCACGGATTGGTTGCGGACGAAGCCGCCCGGCTTGACCGCGTAGGCCCCGGTGGTCGGCTGGAACCGGTCGTTGTAGCGTTTGAGGTAGTCGGGTCCGAACTCGCGGAAGAACTCCCGCGGGACCGGGCGCAGGTCGCCCAGCAGCTCGAGCTGGTGGGGGCGGAGGCGCGGGGCGTGCA
Organism: Verrucomicrobiota bacterium; assembly: GCA_041182045.1. Taxonomy (GTDB): domain Bacteria; phylum Verrucomicrobiota; class Verrucomicrobiia; order Opitutales; family UBA953; genus UBA953. Next base: position 9,616 of record JBEGOO010000275.1, on the reverse strand, counting down.
CCGCGATCGTGTGGTCGTCGTACTTCGTGATCCCGCCGAACTCCTTCGTGTAGTAGTCGGCGTACCAGTCGGCGTCGGCCCACGGCGAGCGGTAGAAGTAGAACGCGTAAAGGTAGTCGTCGGCTGTCACCGGCTGCCCGTCGGTGAACGTGGCGGCGGGGTCGAGCCGGAAGTAGGCCGTCAGCCCGTCGGCGGAGAGCGCCCAGCTCCGGGCGAGCGCCGGGATCGGTTCGTCCGTGTTGGGGTGCGACGCGAGCAGGCCGAAGTCGTTGTCGTCGTAGAGGTACCCGCGGAAACCGTTGTTCGCGTTGGCCCCGACCCGGCGAAGGGTCGGCGGGCTCGTGATGACGCCCTGGCGCAACGTCCCGCCGCGGACGGCGCGCGGGTCCGCGAACTCCGCCTGGTCCGCGCCCTCCTGCCACGCGAGATCCCGGGGGAGCTGGTCGGGGCGGGCGAAATGGAAGAACTCCGGGTGGTCGGCGTAGAATTTCCACGCGTTGGGGTCGCGGTAGGTCTCGGCGGCGCCGAGACCGGCGAAGGCAAGCAGGAGCAGCAGGAAAGGGCGCATCAGCGGGAGCGTTTGAGGTCGAAGGCGTCCTGGAGGCCCTCGCCGACGTAGTTGATGAGGATCATCGCGCCGACGATGCAGCCGACGGAGGGAAGGAGCAGCCACCAGGCCTGCCAGTTCTCCTTCGCCTGGTGCAGGAGGTCGCCCCAGGATGGCTGCGTGGGCGGCAGGCCGAAGCCGAGGTAGTCCAGCGCCGACATCGAGAAGATGAGGCCGTGGAGCGTGAACGGCAGGGTGGTCAGGATCACCATGGTGCAGTTCGGCAGGATGTGCTTCCAGAGGATGCGCAGGTGGCCCGCGCCGAGCGTGCGCGAGGCCAGGACGTAGTCGCGCGCGGCGACCTGGTAGGCGGTGGCGCGCAGCTGCTGGGCGAGGCCGATCCACGAGAAGCCGACCAGGATGAGCACGAGCAGCGCGAGGGTCGGCTCCAGGAGGCTCGAGAGCAGGATGATCGCGTAGAGGAACGGGATGTTCGACCAGATCTCCATGAGCCGCTGGCAGACGAGGTCGAACCAGCCGCCGAAGTAGCCCATCGCGGCCCCGAGCAGCAGGCCGACGCAGTAGGCGACGGGCACGAAGATCAGGGCGGCCTTCAGCAGCACCTGGAAGCCGCCGAAGAGCCGGGCCAGCACGTCGTGTCCGGATTCGTCGGTGCCCAGCCAGTGGCCGTCGAGGCCGGGCGGGCAGGGCGAGGGCAGGAGCGTGCGCAGTTCCCCCGCCGGCGTCCAGTCGGCGCGGTGGGCCGCCGGCACGACCTGGGCGACGGCGCCGTCGACGAACTTGGCGCGCGCGACGGAGACGCCGTCGGCGATGATCCGCGCGTCGCCGTGCGGTCGGCCGTCGATGATGGTCCAGGTGCGGGCGCGGGTGCCGTCGGCCTGCAGGGTGAAGATCCGGCCTTCGGCGATCACGCCCCGTGGGTCGCACCAGCGGCCTTGGGCGTCGCGCGTCACCGCCGGCATGACCTCGCAGACCTCGTCCGGGGCGAACGGCACGGGGGGCAGCAGCGCCCAGCCCCGGCCTTCGGCCTCGAGCCGGCGCGCGAGCAGGCGGAAGTTCGGCTCGGCGAGGCCGCCGACGCCGAGTTCGGCGCCGGACAGGTGGCGGACGAACAGGGGGAAGCGCCAGACGCCGTCGACCTTCAGGATCAGCGGACGGTTGCCGACCAGCAACGGGCCGAGGAGCGCGAGGACGGCCAGCGTGGCGAGGGTCACGAAGGACCACCAGGCGGCGCGGTGGGCGCGGAACCGGGCGAGCCGCCCGCGGGTGATGGGGTCGAGCCAGCTCATGGTTGCTTGTCGAACCGGATGCGCGGGTCGACGGCGGCGACGCAGAGGTCGGATACGATGTTCCCCAGCAGCATCGCCAGGCTGGAAAGGGTGAGCAGGCCCAGGAAGACCGGGAAGTTGCGGTGCAGCAGTGCGTCGTAGCCGAGCAGGCCCATCCCCGGCAGGTTGAACGTCACCTCGATGAGGAACGAGCCCGTCAGGAAGAAGCCGAGGTTATGGCCGAAGGTCGCCGCGATCGGGATCAGCGAGTTGCGCAGCGCGTGGACGAACACGATGCGGCGGTGGCTCACGCCCTTCGCGCGGGCCGTGCGGATGTAGTCCGAACCCAGGCTCTCGAGCAGGCCGTTGCGCGTGAAGAGCGTGAGGGCCGTGAACGCGCCGACCGTCATGCAACCCAGCGGCAACAGCGTGTGGTGGCAGCGCGCCCCCCACGAGAGCCCGTCCCAGGCGAAGCCCTTGGTCGGGAACCAATGCAGCTCGTAGCCGAGGTATTTGAGCAGCACGACCGCCAGCACGTAGCTCGGGATTGAATAAAGGATGAAGAGCGCCAGCGTCGAGGTGCGGTCGAAGGCCCCGTCGCGTTTGAGCGCCTTGGCGACGCCCAGCGGGATCGAGACGGCGTAGGCCAGGAGCAGGGACCAGAAGCCGAACCAGATCGACAGCGGCAACCGGGACTTGATCTCCTCCCAGACGGGCTTGTTGCTCTCCGTGGATTCGCCGAGGTCGAGCTGCAGCAAGCCGGAGAACGCCGGACGGAAGGCGACGAAGCGCGGCGCCCGGTCGGGGTCGTCGGGCAGGGGGGCGGGCTCGACGCGCCAGTCGGTCGCGTCGCGTCCGTCGGCGTCGGCGATCGCCAGCCGGTCGCCCGCGCGGACGACCTTAAGCGTGCGCGTGGCGGGCTTGCCGTCGGTCGCGGCCTGGGCGGAGGCCACCTCGAGCGTGGCGGCGCCTTGGGCGTCGAGCCGACCGGTCTGCCAGGCGCCCGGGCCGGGCCAGACGCCCAGCCAGATGGCGTAGGCCTCCACGAGCGGTTTATCGAAACCGAAACGCCGGCGAAGGTTGTCGAGTTCCTCCGGGGAGGCGGGGCCGGTCGGCCGGGCTTTCCCCGCGCCGCGTTTCTGGTCGGCCTGCTGGCGTTCGGCCAACGCCTGCTCGATGGGGCCGCCCGGCACGAAACGCGTGAAGCAGAACGCGACGAACGTGATCCCGACGAAGGTCAGCGGGATCAGCAGCAACCGTCTGAGGACGTAGTCGCGCATGCGGGGGACCTCTAGGGCAATCGAGCCCTTCGGGGGGTCAACCCCAAAGGACTCGGCTTGCGCCCGCGCCGCTCTTCGCCACGCTCCGGTTTTGTGCAGATATTCGCTCTTATCCTGCTGGCGGCCCTGATGGCGTTGCTCGCGGCGTTGGCCCTCACGGTGACCGCGGCCCTGTTCCTCTTCGTCTTCGCGTACCGCCTCTGCGTCAAGGACCGCTCGATGGGCGTCGGCTACTGCGCCGTCCAGTCCGCCTGCCTGATCTTCAGCCGGCTCTTCTACCGCATCCGCGCGCAGGGGCTGGAGCATCTGCCCGCCACCGGCGGCGCGTTGATCGTCTGCAACCACGTCTCCTACATGGACGCCGTGATCGTCGGCATCCTTTTCCGCCGTCCCGTCCGTTTCCTTTCGTGGGAAGGGTTCGAGCGCGTGCCGGTCATGAAGGTCGTCACCCGGATGATGGGCACGGTCCCCGTCTCCGAGGAGAAGGCCAAGGATGCGATCCAGCGGGCCGCCGACGCCTTGGCGCGGGGTGAGGTCGTCTGCATCTTCCCCGAGGGTAGCCTCACCCGCACGGGTGGCGTGCTGCCGCTGCGCCGGGGGTTTGAGCTCATCGCCCGGCGCGCGGGCGTGCCGATCGTCCCGATGGTTATCGACGGCCTGTGGGGCTCCATCTTCAGCCACAGCGGCGGCAAGTTCTTCTGGAAGCTTCCGCGCCATTTCCCCCGTCCGCTGCATGTCGTCGTCGGCGCGCCGTTCCCCGCGGCGGAGCACGCGACCACCCGCCTGCGCCTGCTCGAGCTCGCCGGCCAGGCCTTCGCCCGGCATGAGAGTCTGGACAACCACCTCGGACGCGAGGTCGTGCACGGGCTGGTCCGCAAGGCCGGCCGGGTCGCGCTCGTCGACCGGACGGTGGGCCGACGGGAGTTCTCCGGCGCCGTCCTGCTGGCCTTGGGGTGGATCATGGCCCGTCGCCTGCGCCGTCGGACCGCCGCCCGGCGGGTCGGCATCATCCTCCCGCCCGGCATCGGCGCCACGGTCGCGAACCTCGCCTGCCTGTTCGCCGGCAAGGTTCCGGTGAACCTCAATTACACCCTCGGTCGCGAACAGGCGGCGTCCTGCCTGCGTCGCGCGGAGGTGGACCTGATCGTGACGGCCGAAGGTTTCCGGTCCAAGCTCCTGGAGAAATTCCCCGACTTCCCGTGGGGGGACAACCGGATGGATGTCGCCGAGGAGCTGAAAGGTCTCTCCAAGGCCGACCTGCTGCCTTCTTTCCTGGCCGCCCGCGTCCTGCCGGCCTGGGCCCTCGCCGCCCTCCTCGGCCTGCCGCGTCACGGCGGCGACGAGGAGGCCGCCTTGCTGTTCACCAGCGGTAGTTCCGGCGAGCCCAAGGGCGTGATGCTGTCGCACCGCAACCTGCTCGCGAACCTTCGCCAGATCGAGGACGCGGACATCCTGCCCGAGCATGCGGTGCTTCTCTCCAGCCTGCCGGTCTTCCATAGTTTCGGCTTCACCGTCGGCCTGTGGTACCCGCTGACGCATCCGGTCGGCTTGGTGACGTTGCCTTCGCCCCTGGACGCCGCCGGGGCGGTCAAGGCCGTGCGCGAGGAGCAGGTCACCGTGCTCGTCGGCACGCCCACGTTCCTGCGCCCGTACCTCCGCCGCGCGACGGCCGAGGACTTCGCCTCGCTCAAGTTCGCCGTGGTCGGCGCCGAGAAATGCCCCGAGGACCTCGCGGTCGGTTTCCGCGACCAGTTGGGCGTCACGTTGCTCGAGGGGTATGGTATCACCGAGACGAGCCCCGTGCTCGCGGTCAACGTGCCCGACCGCGCGGATCCCGCGGCGCCGGGCGGCGTCTGGCAGGGCGATCTCCGCGGCTCCGTTGGCCGGCCGGTGCGCGGCATCGCCGTCCGCTTCAAGGATCCCGAGAGCGGGGTCGAGCTGCCGGCCGGGCAGGTGGGGCTGCTCGAGGTCCGCGGGCCCAACATCTTCCTCGGCTACCTCGGCGACCCCGCGCGCACGGCGGAGGCCAAGGAGGCCGGCTGGTATCGCACCGGCGACCTCGCGCGCATGGATGCCGACGGCTTCCTGCACCTGGCCGGTCGGCTTTCCCGCTTCTCCAAGATCGGCGGCGAGATGGTGCCGCACGGCACCGTGGAGGAGGCCTTGCTCAAGGCGCTCAACCTGGCGGGCGCCGCCGAACCCCGTCTGGCCGTCAGCAGCGCCGCCGATCCCGCCAAGGGCGAGCAGCTCGTCGTCCTGCACGTCGACGACCTCGATGTCGAGGCGACCCGCGCCGCGTTGGCCGCCGCCGGCCTCGCCAACCTGTGGATTCCCAAGGTGTTCAAGAAGGTGCCGGGCATCCCGATTTTAGGCACGGGCAAGCTGGATTTGAACAGGTTGCGACAGTTGGCACAGGGCTGAAGCGGTTTTGGCTCGCTTGTGGCTTACGGTGGATTGTCCTAACCACCGATCATGCCGAAAAAGAAGAAGCCTGCTCCGAAGAAGCCCGTCGCCAAAGCCCGCGTCGCGCGCCGGTCCAAGCGGATCGCGAAGGCCCGCCCGGCGGGGAAGACCAAGCCCGCCGTCCGCGTCGCCGCGCCCGCCGTCGCCCCCGATCGCGTCGCGGCGTTCCGCGAGGCCATCCTCCGTCACCTCAAGAGCACCTTCGCCCGCGACCCCGTCACCGCCACCCGCAACGACTGGTGGTCGGCGACCTGCATGGCCGCGCGCGACCAGATCCTCGAGCGCTACATCGCCACCCAGGCCGAGCATTCCGGCAAGAACGTCCGCCGCGTCTACTATCTGTCCTTGGAGTACCTGATGGGGCGCGTCCTCGGCAACAACCTCGTCAACCTCGGCCTCCGCGACGTCGCCACGCAGGCGCTCGCGGGACTCGGCCAGGATCTCGAGGCGATCACCGACGAGGAAGCCGACATGGGGCTGGGCAACGGCGGCCTGGGCCGGCTCGCCGCCTGTTTCCTGGATTCGCTCGCGACGATGGACATCCCGGCCATCGGCTACGGCATCCATTACGAGTTCGGCCTCTTCCGCCAGACCTTCGCCCACGGCCGCCAGGTCGAGGTGGCGGACAACTGGCTGGCGAACAACAACCCGTGGCTGATCCGCCGCCCGAACTTCCGCGTGACCGTCCCGCTCTACGGGCGCGTCGAGCACGTGACCGACGACCGCGGCAACCATTCCGCGGTGCTCCGCGACACCAAGGACCTGCTGGGCGTGCCGTGGGACATCCCGATCGCCGGCTTCGCCGCGAGCAGCGTGAACTTCCTGCGCCTCTGGGAATCCAAGGCCGCCTCCGAGTTCGACTTCCGCGCCTTCGACCGCGGCAGCTACGTCGACGCCGTGCGCGAGCGCGACGCCAGCGAGACGGTCTCCAAGGTCCTGTACCCGAACGACAGCACCGAGAGCGGCAAGGAGCTCCGCCTCGTCCAGCAGATCTTCTTCGTCTCCTGCTCGCTGCAGGACATCCTTCGTCGCCACCTGCGCCTCAACCGCGGGCTCGACACCTTGCCGGCCAAGGTCGCCGTGCAGCTCAACGACACGCACCCGGCCATCGCCGTCGCCGAGCTCATGCGCCTGCTGGTCGACGTCGAGCGCCTCCACTGGGACGAGGCCTGGGCGATCTGCGCGAAGGTGTTCAGCTACACCAACCACACGCTCCTCCCCGAGGCCCTCGAGACCTGGTCCGTGCCGCTCTTCGAGAAGGTGCTCCCGCGCCACCTGGAGATCATCTACGAGATCAACCGTCGCCACCTCGAGGAGGTCGAGCGCCGCTGGCCCGGGGACGACGCCCGCAAGGCGGAGCTCTCCATCATCCAGGAGGGCAGCCCCAAGCGCGTCCGCATGGCCCACCTCGCCGTCGTCGGCTCCCACCACGTCAACGGCGTGGCCGAACTGCACACCCGCCTCCTGCGCGCCCACCTGTTCCCCGGCTTCAACGAGCTCTGGGACGGCAAGTTCGTCAACGTCACCAACGGCGTCACGCCCCGCCGCTGGGTGCGCGGTTGCAACCCCGAGCTGGCCCGTCTCTGCGACGAGGTCGCCGGCGAGGGTTGGGAGACGGATCTCACCCGGCTGCGCGCGCTCGACGAACTCGCCGACCGCCCGGCCTTCCAGGACCGCTTTCTCGCCGTCAAGCGCGCCAACAAGGTCCGCCTGGCCGCCCGCATCAAGGAACTGGTCGGCGTGGAGGTCTCCCCCGACGCGCTCTTCGATGTCCAGATCAAGCGCCTGCACGAGTACAAGCGCCAGCACCTGAACCTGCTGCACATCCTGCACCTCTACCGCCGCATCCTCAACGAGCCCGGCACCCGCTTCACCCCGCGCGTCTGCCTCTTCGGCGCCAAGGCCGCCCCGGGTTACGCCCTCGCCAAGCACATCATCCACGCCCTCAACCGCGTCGCCGCCGTCATCAACGACGACCCGCGCGTCCGGGGTCTGCTCAAGGTCGTGTTCCTGCCCGACTACCGCGTCTCGCTCGCCGAGCGCATCATCCCGGCGGCGGACCTCTCCGAGCAGATCTCCACGGCCGGCAAGGAGGCCTCGGGCACCGGCAACATGAAGCTCGCGCTCAACGGCGCGGTGACCATCGGCACGCTCGACGGCGCCAACGTCGAGATCCACGAGGAGGTTGGCGACGACAATATCTTCATCTTCGGCCTCGAGGTCGAGGAGGTGGCCGAACTCTGGCGGCGGGGCTACTCGCCGCGGGCCGTGCTCGAGGCTGACCCCGAGCTCGCGACCTTGATCGACTGGCTGCGCTCCGACACCTTCACCCCCGAGCAGCCTGGCCTGCTGTCCCCGGTGGCCGACTCCCTGGTGGACGGTGGCGACCCGTACCTGTGCCTGGCCGACTTCCGGAGCTACGTGGCGGCCCAGGACAAGGCCGCCGAGGCTTTCCTCGACCGTCGTCGTTGGGCGGCCATGGCGATCCGCAACGTGGCCCGCTGCGCGAAGTTCTCGTCCGACCGCTCGATCGGGGACTACGCCCGCCTGATCTGGAAGACCCGCTCCCACCCGGTCCCCCGTTAAGTCAGGGTTGAGTTCGGCCCCGGCCCCCTCAATCTGAGGGGGCTTTGTTTTGGCGCACCTCCAGTCTCGCCCTGCTCGCCGTCCTCGCGACGGGCGTGGTCCGTGCCGCCGACGCCCCCGCCAAGCCGACCCTTCGGGGCTTCCGCGTCACGACCGAGGGCGGGGTGGAGGGGAAGCAATCCGTCGAGTATGGTCCGGACGGGCGCCCCTTGGATGGCTCCGTGATTCCTTCGGTCCCGCGACCGGGCGCCGAACGACCCTTGCCCGCTCCGCCCGGTACCGGGTCGAGCACCGGACCGTCGGTCGCCCCGCCGTCGGTCAAGCAGGGCATGACGACGCCTGATGGCCGTCAGCTTCCGTTCACCTTGGAAGGCACCGGTCGCAAGGAGGTCGATGGCAGCGTCGATTTCAGCGCCGCGCTGAAGAAGATGACGAAGAGTTCGGGGCTGATGGAGGAGCGCTACGACAAGACGATGGCGCCGCTCACCAAGGACCCGCGTTACGACCGCGCGAACCTCGTGACCTTCGATTCGTGGCACGGCAAGTACGACACCTATGGCCGCAAGAAGGCCGAGGTCGACCTGACCGACACCCTCGGCGCCGAGGTCCGCCCGAAGGACACCGTCGAGGTGAAGTCCGTCGAGCTGCCGAGCAGCCCGTGGTCCCGTCGCACGGCGGAAGTGAAGGGCCTCGATGAACGGCTGACGACCGAGAAGGTGAGCCGTTATGACGTGAAGCCGCTGCCGTTCGCCGGCCCGGTCTCGAAATCCATCGACCAGCTCTCGATGCAGGACATCAACCGCTATCAATTCCGCCGAAATCGCTCGGACGATCCCGGTCTGGATCGGGTCCGACCGGGTTCGGAGAAGGTGGATAAGACGGGTTCTGGCGGTAAATAAGGCGTTTTTCGCCTCGCCCGCCGACGGTGGGGCGGCTATCTCACTCGTTCCCCCGAATGAGCGACGCTCCCGCCAGACCGGCCGGCAACGGCATCAGCGACTTGGAAGTCAAGGATGGCCAGATCATCTTCGATTCCGTCTGGAGCAGCCTTGAGCGCGAGTTCGGCCGGGCCAAGCTGTCCTTCCCCCGGGAGATCTTCTGGCTGAACGGCGCCCCTGGCGCGGGCAAGGGGACCAACACCCAGTTCATCCTGCAGTACCGCGATTACGGCGCCGAGCCGATCGTGGTCAGCGACCTGCTGTCCAGCCCCGAGGCCAAGAAGCGCATCGACGCCGGCATGCTCGTCGGCGACCGCGAGGTCGTCGAGATCCTCTTCCGCAAGCTCCTCGAACCGCAGTATGTCACCGGGGCCGTCGTCGACGGCTTCCCTCGCTCGATGGTCCAGGTGGAGTGCCTCAAGCACCTCTTCGCCCGCCTCAACGACCTCCGCCAGGAGTTCCGCCATTCGCCGGACGGCGTGCGCTTCCCCAAGCCGCACTTCCACATCCTCG
>JBEGOO010000274.1:0-8495 GCA_041182045.1 Verrucomicrobiota bacterium | reverse complement strand
CAGCCCGCCGCCCCGGCCCCCTCCCCCACCCTGGCCACCCCTGCCCCGGCCAAGAAAGCCGCCCCGGCCGCCAAAGAGAACGACACGGACGCGGAAATCATCCTCCTGACGGGACTCCCCTTGGGCAAACCGAAGGAAACCATGACCAGTTACGCCCGACAGACCTATGTCCGGGCCGAACTCGTCAAGGACCCCCTCCTGCGTCAGTTCGTGCAGTTGGCGCTGGCTAAGATCGAGGATCAGCCCGAACAGGCGGGTCAAATCCGTCAGGAACACCTCTCCAAACTCGCGGAGTTCTTCCTGTCCAAGGCCATGGAGGCCCAGGCGGCCGATAAGACCGCGGAAACCCTCCGCCTCGCGGAGATCGCGGTCCGCTGCAACCCGGCCAATTCAAAGGCTAAGTTGTTCTACGCCAATTTCTTGCACTCAAAGATGGGCCGGACCGACGACGCGATCCAGACCATGCGCCATGGCCTCGAATTCCTGGATATCAACGATCGGCTAGGACGCGACTACCTGGAGCGCTACTTCCAATTCCTCCAGCTGCGCGAACGCGACGGCGAGGTGATTGAACAGGGATTGAAGCTCCTGCGCGTCGGCAAGGACTTGCCGCAGCCGACCCGGGAGGCCATCGCCTTGGCTACCGCGACTTCCCAATACTGGGCCGGGCGCTACCCGGATTGCGTCAAGACCATCGGCATCAACAACTTGGATAACTTCCCTAACGGCTTGCTGCTCAAGGCGAAGGCCCTGTTCGATGGCGGCAAGACCCAGGAAGGGCTCGCGCTCCTTGAAACCAAGGGCGCCTCGGTCAAGGACCCCTCGGCCCGGGACGCCATCCTCTCCCAACAAGCCCGCTTCCACATCCTGCTCGGCCAGACCCGCATGGCCTTGTCGGTGAACGACGATCGCATCGCCCTCGATGCCAAGGCGCCGTTCCCCCACATCCAACGGCTGCAGTTGCTGGATAAACTCGGCCTCAAGGACGAGTACGAGAAGGAGCTGCGCATCGTCATCGACCGCTTCGCCAACAATTCGTCGGCCATGATCGCGCTCGCCAACTTCGCCGCCGAGAAGGGCTACGAAGGCCTCACGGCCGCGCTCTCCAGCGTCGCCGCCGCGCGCGGCTTCGAGAGCGCCACGTTCGCCGCCCTGCATCTCGAGGCGTTGCTCAACGCCGGCCAGCCCGACCAGGTGATCGCGCAGCACCAGCAGGTCTCCGCCGCCGACCCTTCCTTCTTCCAATCCAACCGCCCGCTGGTCCAGGCGATCCTCGGCATCGCCCACTACGCCCGGAACAAGCCGGATGAGGCCGCCGCGAAACGCGAACGCGACATCGCCGACCGCTACCTGGCGGAATTCCTGAAGGCGAAGGATCTCGGCCCCGAGGCCTACCGCTCGGTCGGTCGTCACCTGCGCGCGGTGCGCGCGCCCGACGCCGCGGTGCGCGTCCTCGAAGCCGGCGTGCAGGCCCACCCGACCCATTCGCAGCTCCGCGCCGACTACGTGCGCGCCCGCCTGCTCGCCGGCATGACCGAGTCGTACGGCACGCGCAAATCGATGGTCGAGGAGCTGGAATCGCTGATGACCTTGCGCCGGCCGTCGCCGCTGGTCTGGCAGGAAGCCCTGTCCTGGCTGCGCACGGAGGCCAAGCTGCCGCCGGATAAGAACCGGCAGCTGGAAGGCTCGCTCCAGGCGCTCGTCCGCCCCGGCCTCGACCTCGAAGCCCTCGGCGGCCGTTGATCCCCGCGATGAGCCTCGTCGAACGACGCGCGCAGCTGGTCGCGGAACTGGAACCCTTCGGCGACCACCATGAACGCTTCCAATACGTCATCGACCGGGCGAAATCCGCCCCGCCGTTGCCGGCCGCGCTCAAGCTCGACGCGTTCCTGATCGAGGGGTGCACCTCCAACCTGTGGCTCGTGCCGGCCCTCGAGGGCGGCGTGTGCCGGTTCCGCTGCGACGCGGACTCCCTGATCACGAAAGGTGTCGCCGCCCTGGTCTGCGAATTCTACGATGGCGCGGCGCCCGCCGAAGTCGCGGCCACCGACGCGGACTTCCTCGCCGCGGTGGGCATCACCCAGCATCTCTCGCCCAACCGCCGCAACGGCCTCTCCAACCTCGTCGGCAAGATCCGGGCGTTCGGACGGGCCGCGGCCGCCGCCTGATAGGGGGCATTCCCCGGGCTTCACGCCGCGGGAAAGCCGCAATCGGATTTGCCTGCGTCGCGCGGACGGGTGAGATGGGAGCCATGAAGGCAGCCGGCCAACCGCGACGACCCTTGTTCCTGCTTTGCCTGGCGACGCTCCTCTGGGCCGTGCTGGTGCTGCAGGCCGGCGGTTTCACGACCAGCATCCAGGCCGGCATGGCGTTCCTCGACTGGCCGCTCTCCAACGGTTCCGTCAACCCGCCGGGCTGGCTGACCGAGCTCGACAAGTTCGCGGAACACTCGCACCGGCTCGCCGCGACGGGCTTGGGCCTGCTCATCATCGTCCTCGCGGTGGCGCATGCGCGCGGCGAACCGCGCCGGCTCGTCCGACTCGCGGCCTACGCCCTGCTTGGCCTGGTGCTGCTACAAGGCGGGTTGGGCGGGCTCCGCGTGCTGCTCGACAAGCTGAACGTGGGCGGCGACGGCAACCTGAAGGCCGTCGGCTTCGCCGTCGCGCACGCGGTCAACGCGCAGCTGACCATCGCCCTGCTCGCCGCGATCGCGCTCGCGCACACGCGCGGCTGGGCGCTGGCGACCGCCAGCGCCGGAGACACGACGCGGCGACTCGGCCGGTGGGCCGCGGGGCTCACGCTCGCGGTGATCCTCGCGGGAGCGCTCATGCGCCAGACCCGCGTGACGACTTGGGTGAGCGGCGGCTCGCCCCTCGACTGGTTCGTCCCCGCGCACGGCCAGGGCACGCTCTGGTGGTTCAATTTCCTGCACCGTTCCGGCGCGTTGCTCGCCGGCCTCGCCGTGCTCGCCTTCGCGGTCGCCTTGCTGCGGGCCGGCCGCCGGCTCGGCGGCGCGATCGCCGCGCTCCTCGCGGTCCAGCTCACCCTCGGGGTCATCGCGATCCAACTCCCGCTGAACCCGCACGTGCGCACGATCCACCTCGTCAGCGGAGCCGCCCTCTTCTCGGTCGTGGTCGCCGGGGCCCTGCTCGCCCACCGTCGCGAAGGTCGGCTGGCGGACCTGTGAAAGCCCCCCATTTCCCGGGTCGGGTCGCTTTTGCCTTTAACATCGGCCCCAAAGCCGCCACTTCCAGAACATGAACGCACGCGCCGGCTCCGTCCCCGCCGCCTTCCTGGAGCTCACCAAGCCCCGGTTGTCGTTCCTTTCCGTGCTGACCGCCCTGGCCGGTTATTTCTGCAGCGACCCGCAGGGCCCGACCGAGGCGAAGGTGCTCGTCTCCCTGGCCGTCGGCACCGCCCTCGCCGCCGGCGGTTGCGGCGCCCTGAACATGTGGTGGGAAAGCGAGGCCGACGCGCGGATGGAACGCACGCGGCACCGCCCGATCCCCGCGAAGCTGATCCATCCCGGCGTCGTCCTGCTCTTCGGGCTGACCCTCGCGGCCGCGGGCGTGACGCTCGTGTGGCAAGGCGCCAACGCCTTGGCCGGCTTCCTGACCCTGGCCACCGTGGTCAGCTACCTGCTTCTCTACACGCCGCTCAAGTCGATGACGTCCTGGTGCACGCTGGTCGGCTCGTTGCCCGGCGCCATCCCGCCGATCATCGGCACCTCGGCGAAGCTCGGCCAAGGCCACCCCAACGGCGACCTCGACGCCATGGGCTGGCTGCTCTTCGCGCTGCTGTTCTGCTGGCAGATCCCGCACTTCATGGCGCTCGCCGTGATGTGCCGCGAGGACTACGCCCGCGGGGGCTTCAAGGTCGCGACCGTGAAGGACCCGTCGGGCCGCACCGCGGCGCTCTGGTCCACGGCGTTCATCATCCCGATGCTCTTCGTCGCCGGACGCCTCGCGGCGACGTTCTTCGACCCGACGGTGGCGCAGGGGACCCTGCGCGGTTGGGCGAGCCCGTTCCTCTGGGTCTCCCTGGTCGCGGGCATCTGGTTCTTCAAGCTGAGCCTGGACTTCGCCCTGCCCCATCGCCGCGCGGAGGTCGCCAAGCCGTTCTTCCTGGCCTCGATCCTCTACCTGCCGCTGGTCCTGTTGACTCTGACCTTGAACCGGCTTTTCTGAGGGCATGGAGACGCGGGAGCTCAAGGCGCGGCTGCGGGAGACGTTGCGGGCCGCCCGGCGCTCCCTGCCGCCCATCACCCGGGCCGCCGCCGCGGAGGCCGCGACCGCGGCGCTCATCGCCTCCGCGGAATGGCGCTCCGCCCGCGTCGTGGCCCTGTACCATGCCTACGGCGCGGAACTCGCCACGACCGCCCTGCGGGCCGCGGCGCACGCGACCGGCAAGACGGTCGCCCTGCCCCGGGTGGAACCGACGGGCGTGACCTTGCGGATCGTCGAAGCCGACACGCCGCTGACGCGTTCGGCGCAAGGCGTGCCCGAGCCGGGCGCCGACCGTCCCCTCCTGGCGGCGGGTCAGCCCGACCTCATCGTGATCCCCGGACTGGGTTTCGATCGCGAAGGAGGCCGCCTCGGCCACGGCGGCGGCCACTACGACCGCCTGCTCGCGGGCCTGCCCGCCACCTGCCTCCGGGTCGGCTTCGCCTACGACCAGCAGGTCGTCGACCGCGTGCCGACCGAGGAACACGACATCGGCGTGCACGCCTTGGTCACGCCCACTGGGTGGCATCGCCGCGGAACCTGATCGCGGGCTTGCGAAGCGCGCGGTTTCCCCTCCGTTGAACGGTCCGATGTCCGCCCCCCGCCCCGATGCCATCCGCCTGCGCGGAATCCGCCAGAACAACCTGAAGGGCTTCGACCTGGACATCCCCGTCGGCAAGCTGGTCGTCGTGACCGGACTCAGCGGCGCGGGTAAATCCTCGCTCGTCTTCGACACCTTGCACGCGGAAGGACAACGTCGCTACGTCGAGACCTTCAGCCCCTACGTCCGCCAGTTCCTCGAGCTGCTCCCGGCGCCGGCGCTGGACTCCGCCGAGAACGTCCGCCCGTCCGTCGCGATCAAGCAAGGCAACGCGGTCCGGACCTCGCGTTCGACCGTCGGGACGATGACGGAGCTGTGCGACTGGTTCAAGGTGTGGTTCGCGCACCGCGCCGAGCTCATCGACCCGGCCTCGGGGCGACCGCTCGCGCCACGGGGTCCCGCCGCGGCCTGGGAGGACTGCCTCGCGCGCCAGGCGGGCAAGGCGGTGACGCTGACGTTCGCCGTCGCGAAGCCGACGGGGCTCGCCTGGGCGACCGTGGCGGACGAATTCATCAAGGCCGGCTTCAACCGGGCCTACGCCGCCGGCCGCCGCGTGCGGCTCGGCGAAGACCCGGTGCCCGCCGACGCGGCGGAGCTGCTCGTGGTGCAGGACCGCGTGACGGTCGCGCCGGCCGAAGCCGCGCGCTTCCACGAGGCGGCGCTCGCCGCGTTCCGCCTCGGCGGCGGCCGCCTGCGGATCCTGGACGAACAGGGCGACGAGGTCGCGCGCTACAGCGAGCTGCTCGAGTCGCCGGTCGACGGGCGGAAATTCCGCCCGGCCTCGCCCGCCCTCTTCTCGTTCAACTCGCCCGTCGGGGCTTGCCCCGCCTGCCGCGGTTTCGGCCGCGTCATCGGGCTCGACTGGAAGAAGATCGTCCCCGACCCGACGCTGACCCTGGCCGAAGGCGCGATCGCCCCGTTCCAAGGGACGGTCTACGGCGAAAGCCAACGCGACCTCGCCAAGGCTTGCCGCAAGGCGGGCATCCCGATGGACGTGCCGTGGAAGAAACTCACGGCGGCGCAGCGCCGTCTCATCGAGGACGGCGACCCCACCTACGTCAGCGGAGAATGGGAAAGCAAGTGGTACGGGGTGCGCGGCTTCTTCCGCTGGCTCGAGTCGAGCACCTACAAGATGCACGTCCGCGTCTTCCTGTCGCGTTGGCGCGCCTACGAGGAGTGCCCGACCTGCCGAGGCCGACGCTTCCGCGAGGAGTCCCTCTGCTGGCGTTGGCTAGGCCGGTCCCTGCCGGAACTCTACGCGCTGCCCGTCTCCGAGCTGCGGGCCATGCTGGCGCCCCTGGCGCCCAAGGATTCCCGCCACCCCGCCGACCATGCGCTCGAGGCCATCCTCGCCCGCCTCGGCTACCTCGAAGCGGTCGGCCTCGGCTACCTCGCGCTCGACCGGCTCTCGCGCACGCTCTCAGGCGGCGAAGTCCAACGCGTCAACCTGACCTCCTGCCTGGGCGCCTGCCTCGCGGACACGGTCTTCGTCCTCGATGAACCGAGCGTCGGCATGCACGCGCGCGACCTCTCGCGCATGGTGGGCATCCTCCGCGGTCTCGTGGAGCAGGGCAACACGGTGGTGGTCGTCGAGCACGACGAATCCGTCATGCGCGCCGCCGACTGGCTGATCGAGATCGGCCCGCGCCCCGGCGCCGACGGCGGCCATCTCATCTACCAAGGCCCGCCGAAAGGCATCCTGAAGACCAAGGGCTCCGCCACGGGCGACTGGCTGGCGGGCCGCCGGGCGCCGGAAGCCCGCGTCCCGCGCCCGGTCGGGGACACCACCCCGCGTCTCCGCGTGAGCGGCGCGTCGGTCAACAATCTCCGCGATTTCGCCTGCTCGCTCCCGCTCGGCCGGCTCGTCGGCCTCTGCGGCGTCTCGGGCTCAGGCAAGTCGACGCTGCTCCATCAGGTCATCGGCCGCCGCGACCCGGAATCGGGCGACGAGACCATGGAGACGAAGTGGGTGAAGTTCGACCGGGAGCCGGCGGAGGTCGCGCTCGTCGACCAATCCCCCGCGACGCGCACGCCCCGCTCGAACCCGGCGCTCTACGTCGGCGCCTGGGACGCCATCCGTACGCTGCTCGGGAACTCGCCGGAAGCGAAGGCCGCGGGCCTCACGCCTTCGCACTTCTCCTTCAACGCCGGCGAAGGCCGTTGCGAACGCTGCGGCGGCGCGGGCTGGGAGACGGTCGAGATGCAGTTCGTCTCCGACGTCGCCCTCCCCTGCCCTTCGTGCAACGGCAAGCGCTTCCGCGACGAGGTGCTGGGCTTCCGCTACGACGGCAAGTCCGTCGGCGACCTGCTCGCGATGTCGGTGACCGAGGCCCGCAAGTTCCTCGGCGAACGCACGCCGGCCTCCGCCCAGCTCGCCTGCCTCGAGGAGGTCGGCCTCGGCTACCTCTCGATGGGCCAGCCGCTCACGACGCTCTCCGGCGGCGAAGCCCAGCGCCTCAAGCTGGTCCGCTACCTTTCGAAGATCGATGCGCGCAAGTCCGGCGCCCTCCTGCTGCTCGACGAGCCGACGACGGGCCTGCACCGCGAGGACGTCTCGCGCCTGATCGGGCTGCTGCATCGCCTCACGGAGGCGGGCCACTCGCTGATCGTGGTCGAACATCACCTCGACGTGCTGAAGTCCTGCGACTGGCTCCTCGAGATGGGCCCTGAGGCCGGCCCGGCCGGCGGCCAGCTCGTCGCCGAGGGCACGCCGGCCGAGGTCGCCCAGGCCGGCACGGTCACCGGCCGCTTCCTCGCCCAAGGCGACGACGCTTTCGCCGCCGCCTCGACCACGGCCGCCAAGCCGCGGCCGACCGCCATCTCGCTGCGCGGCGCGCGCGAACACAACCTGAAGGACGTCTCGCTCGAGATCCCGCACGGCTCGCTCACGGTCATGACCGGCGTCTCCGGCTCCGGTAAATCCTCCCTCGCGTTCGACATCCTCTTCGCCGAAGGCCAGCGCCGCTTCCTCGAATGCGTCTCGGCCTACGCCCGTCAGTTCGTCGAACAACTCCCGAAGCCGGACATCGACTCGCTCACCGGCCTGCCGCCCACGGTCGCCATCGAGCAACGCGTGACCCGCGGCTCGGCGAAATCCACCGTAGCGACGGTCACCGAGGTCGCCCAGTACCTCCGCGTGCTCTTCGCCCGCGCCGGCGTGCTGCACAGCCCGACCACGGGCGAACCGCTCGAGGAGATGACCGAGGACGCGGTCGTGCGGCTCGTCGCCAAGCAGGCGAAGGCGCTGAAGAAAGGTTCGCTGCTCGTCGCCGCCCCGCTCGTCCGCTCCCGCAAGGGCCACCATCGCCCGCTGGCCGAATGGGCCGAGACGAAGGGCCTCCGCCTGCTCCGTTGCGACGGCAAGATGCTCCAGGTCGAAGGCTTCGCCGGACTCGACCGCTATTCCGAACACGACGTCGACGCGGTCTTCGGCGAGATCCGCGGGGACGGCCTGATCCGCTTGCCCGACGACACCGAGGAGTCCGGCGAGAAGGCCCTGCGCGCGCTCGTCCGCCAGGCGCTCGCGTCCGGCAAGAACGCGTGCGTGCTGCTCGCGCCCGACGGCCGCCAAGTCGCCTACCTCTCCACCACCCGCAGCGACCCCGCCACCGGCGAATCCTTCCCCGAGGTCGACCCGAAGCATCTCTCCTGGAACTCGCCGCGCGGCTGGT
>JBEGOO010000273.1:0-7068 GCA_041182045.1 Verrucomicrobiota bacterium | reverse complement strand
GCGCGTGGCCGGGGTGCCGAGACCGCGTTCCTTCATCGCTTCCGCCAGCGCCTCGTCGTCGAGCTGCTTGCCGGCGTTCTCCATCGCCCCGAGGAGGGAGGCTTCGTTGTAGCGGGCCGGGGGCTTGGTCGCGTCCTCGCGGACCTCGATGTCGTGCACCTTGGCCTTGGGGGGCTCGCCGTCGGCGGGGGCGAGGGCGGGCAGGTTGGCGGCGCCTTCCTTGTCCTTGTCCTCCTCGGCGTCGGCTTCCTGGCCCCAGACGGCGCGCCAACCGGCGAACACGAGGACCTTGCCGGTGGTGCGGAAGGCATGGGGGCCGACGGTGGTCGTGCGGACCGTCTCCTCGAACTCGGCCATCGGGAAGAAGACGGCGACGAAGCGACGCACGACGAGGTCGTAGATCTTGCGTTCGACGTCCGACAGGCCCTCGGGCAGGGTGCCCGTCGGGACGATCGCGAAGTGGTCGCTGACCTTCTTGTTGTCGAAGACGCGGCGGCCGGCGGAGTCCACCCAGCCTTTGGCCAGCGCTTCCTTGGCGAACCCGCCGGCGGCGTGGGCGCCTTCCAGCGACTGCAGCACCATCTTCGCGTTGCCGACGTAATCCTCGGGGAGGTATTGCGAATCGGTGCGCGGGTAGGTGAGGGCCTTGTGGCGCTCGTAGAGGGCCTGGGCGGCGGCCAGCGTGGTCTTGGCGGAGAAGCCGAACCGGCGGTTGCCTTCGCGCTGGAGCGTCGTGAGGTCGAAGAGGCGCGGGGCGCTGTCCTTCTTCGGCTTGCGCTCGTCGACGACCGTGCCGGCACCGAGCTTGAGGGCCTCGGCGGCGACCTGGCGGGCCTGGGCCTCGTCGTAGAAACGGTCGGCCTCCTTGCGTTCGGCTACCCCCGGGACCTGGGCGTTGCCGAGGTAGTGGCCCGACGTCACCCCGAAGTCGGCGATCACGCGCCAGAAGGCCTTGGGGACGAAGTTGCGGATCTCGAGCTCGCGGCGGACGACGAGCATCAGCGTCGGGGTCTGGACGCGGCCGACCGGGTGGACGCTTTCCTTGGAGATCTTGCCGCCCCCGAGCATCTTGCTGGCCGCGCGGGTCAGGTTGAGGCCGACGATCCAGTCGGATTGCGAGCGGCAGATGGAGGAGGAGCGCAGGCCGGCCTTCTCGGAGACGTCGAGCAAGTGGTCGAAGGACTCCTTGATCGCGGCCGGCGTCATGCTCGTCAGCCAGAGGCGCTTCTCGGGGAGCTTGGCCCCGGCGAGCACGCAGATCATGTGGAAGATCAGCTCGCCCTCGCGGCCGGCGTCGCAGGCGTTGACCACGCAGCCGATGTCCTTGCGGAGAAGCAGTTTCTTCAGCTGCTGGTATTTTTCGCCGGCGCCGCGTTCGGTGCGGGGGCGGAGCACGCCCTTGGCCAGGGAGCCGTCGAAGTTGGGCGGGAGGATCGGGAGGTTCTTCAGCGTCCAGGACTTCCAGTCCGGGTTCAGTTCATGCGGCTCCACGAGCTCGGCCAGGTGGCCGACGGCGGAGGAGATCACCCACGTGTCGTTCTCGAAGGCGTCGCCGGACTTGGGCACCTTGAGGACCTTGGCGAGGTCCGCGGCGACCGAGGGCTTCTCGGCGATGACGAGGGTCTTGGCGCCGGTGGCGGCGACGGCTTCGGTGGACTTGGAGGACTTCTTGCGCATGCGTAGGATGATAACCGATGGTCAAACCGGTTACATTCCCTGCTCGGCGAAGGAGTCGTCCAGGGCCCCGATCAGGGTCGCGATGGTGGCGTCGGTCTCATCCCCCATGTTGGAGATGCGGAAGGTCTTGCCCTTGAGCTTGCCGTAGCCGCCGTCGATGACGATCTGATGGCGCGACTTCAGCGTCTTGTTGAGGCGCTCGAGGTCGGCGTTGCGGTCGTTCTTGAAGCAGTTGAGGCCGCGGGTGCCGAACGCGGGGTCGGGCAGGAGCGAGAAGCCTTTGGCGAGGCCCCAGGCGCGCATGCGCTCGTTCAGGCGCAGGTGGCGGGCGAAACGGTTGTCGAGGCCTTCGGCCTCGATCTCGACCAGCTTCTGCTGCAGGCCGTAGAAGAGCGAGATGCACGGGGTGGAAGGGGTCATGCCCTTCACATGGTTGTCGTGGAACTCGAGCAGGTCGAAGTAGTAGCCGCGGTCCGGGGACTGCTTGGCCCGTTCCCGGGCGCGCTCGCTGACGGCCATGATCGCCAGGCCGGGCGGCAGGGCGAGGGCCTTCTGGGAACCGGTGAGCAGGATGTCGATGCCGAGCTCGTCCTTCTTGATCGGCAGCGTCGAGAAGGAGCTGACGGAGTCGACGATGGCGATGACCTCGGGGAACTCGCGGATGACGGCCATGAGCTCGACGATCGGCGAGAGGGTGCCGGTGGAGGTCTCCGAATGGATGAAGGTGATGCAGTCGAACTTGCCGGTGGCGAGGGCCGTGCGGACGGCGGCAGGGTCGATCGGCTTGCCCCAGTCGAACTGGAGCGCCTCGGCGTGCTTGCCGCAACGCTTGGCCACGTCGTTCCACTTGTCGGAGAACGCGCCGTTCATGCAGTTGAGGACGCCCTTGCGGCAGACGTTGCGCAGCGCCCCTTCCATCACGCCCCAGGCGGAGCTGGTGGACAGGTAGACCGGGTCCTTGGTGAAGAACATGGACTGCAGGCGGGGCTGCATGTCGTTGTACAACTTCACGAAGGCCTCGGAGCGGTGGCCGATCATGGGCTTGCCCATCGCCTGGACGATGGAGGGGGAGACGGTCAGCGGGCCGGGGATGTAGAGACGGTTGCTCATCGTTGGAAGGTGGAGAGGAGGCGGGGGGAGGCGGAAGGGTTCTCGAGGCGGACGAGGCGGCGATTGCGCTCGGCCAAGGTGGCGGTGCGGGGCTTCCAGGCGTCGGCCTCCGCGAGGGGGACCTCGCCGAAGCTCATGATGACGAGGAGGTCGCCCGCCTTGCCGAGGTGGGCGGTGGCGCCGTTGAGGCAGATCTCCCGGGTGCCGGCGGGGGCGGGGATGGCGTAGGTCTCGAAGCGCTGGCCGTTGGCCAGGTTGCCGACCAGGATCTTCTCGTAGGGGAGCATGCCCACCAGGTCCATCAGCTCCCGGTCGATGGCCAGGGAGCCCTCGTAATCGAGGCGGGCGCCGGTGACTTCGGCGCGGAGGAGTTTGGTGCGCAACAGGTGGACAAGCATGGCGCGGAGTCGGCTGTTCTCAATCGGGATGCTTGCCTGCGTCAAACAACTTTGCATCTAATCGTCCATGGCGGCGAAGCATCGTGGGTTCTTTTCCTCGCTCGGCGAAGCCGTGGCGGGCTTCGCCGTCGGTGTCGTCTATGGCCGTCAAAAGGGCCTGGGCGCCCTGTTGTTGGGCGCCGTGCTCCGGGTGCTCTCGTGGGTTTTCGAGGTCCTGGTCCGCCTGCGTCTCTGGCTTTATCGCCAGCGTCTCTTCCGGGACACCCCCCTCGGTTGCAAGGTCGTCGTCGTGGGCAATCTCACCGTGGGCGGCACCGGCAAGACCCCGGTCGTGCTCAAGATGGCCCAGGTGCTCGCCAGCCGCGGCCGGAAGGTCGCGATCCTCTCCCGCGGTTACAAGGGAGCCTCGGATTCCATGCCCAAGCGCTTCTGGCGTTGGTTGACCCAGGGCAACCGGCCGGACCCGCTGGTGGTCTCCGACGGCAAGTCCGTGCTCGTCGGTCCCGAGGAGGCGGGCGATGAGCCTTACATGCTCGCGCGCAACCTCGCCGCGCTGGGGGTCGTGATCATCGTCGACCGCGATCGCGTCGAGGGCGGCCGTTTCGCGCTCCGCCGCTTCGGCGTCGACACGATCCTGCTCGACGACGGTCTGCAGTACCTCCCGTTGCGCGGGCAGATCAACCTCGTGCTCGTCGACAGCCATGACCCGTTCGGCAACGGCTGCCTGCTGCCGCGCGGCATCCTGCGCGAGCCCGTGGCGAACCTCTCCCGCGCCTCCTATGTCTTCGTGACCAAGTCCGCCGGCGCACCCGACCCCGCCTTGGTCGCGCTCATCCGCCGGCACAACCCGACGGCCGAGATCATCCCCTGCGCCCATCGCGCCCGCGAGCTCGTCGAGGTCGACGGTCCGGGGCGCCGGCCGCTCGAGGCCCTCCGGGGCCGTCGCGTCGCCGCGTTCTCCGGCATCGCGACCCCGGAGCGCTTCGAGGAGACGCTCGCGGGCGAGGGCGCCGTGCTCGTGGCCAACCGTCGCTTCCTCGACCACCACGCGTTCAACGACGAGGACCTGGACGAGGTGCTGGAGCAGGCGCTGCGCGCACGGGCCGAGATGATCGTGACCACCGAGAAGGACGCCGTCCGTCTGCAGGCGCGCTTCCGTCCGCCGTTGCCGCTCTACTATGTCCGGCTGGAGGTCGAGATCCTCGGCGAGGCGGAAGGTTTCAACGCCGCGGTCGAGCGCATCTGCCTCGGGCCTACGGGCGCGGGCCGCTGACCGGCGTCTCGGGCGCGCGGGCCGCCAGCCGCAGGAACGCGTCCTGGGCGCCCGGCGCGAGCCGACCACGCGGGTCGCAGGGCGCGTAGGCGCCGTCGGCGCGCAGTTCCTGGGCATCGCCCAGGTTTTCCCGGTAAGTGGCGAGGATCTCCGTCTCCAGGCGTCGCGCGAGGGCGGGGGACCGGAGCGGGAAGACGCATTCGACGCGGCGGACGAAGTTGCGCGGCATCCAGTCCGCGCTACCCATGAGCAGGATCGGCTCGCCCCCGTCGTTGGCGAAACGGAAGACGCGGCTGTGCTCGAGGAACCGGCCGAGGAAGCTCCGGACGCGGATGCGCTCGCTCTTGCCGGGGACGCCCGGGATCAGGCAGCAGATGCCGCGCACCACGAGGTCAATCTCCACGCCGGCCTGCGAGGCGGCGTAGAGCGCGCGGATCACCTCGGGGTCCACGAGGCTGTTCACCTTCGCGAAGATCGCCGCCGGCCGGCCCGCCTGGGCGGCGGCGGTCTCGGCCGCGATCAGCTCGACGATGCGGCGGGAGAGGTCGAACGGGGCGACGAGCAGGTGCTTGAACCGCGGGGAGGCGAGGTTGCCCGTGAGCACGTTGAAGAGCAGGCCCACCTCCGCGGTGATCTCCTCGTCCGCCGTGAGCAGGGAGAAGTCGGTGTAGAGCCGGGCCGTCTTCGGGTTGTAGTTGCCGGTGCCGAGGTGGGCGTAGCGGCGCAGGACGCCCTGTTCCTGGCGGACGACGAGGCAGGCCTTGCAGTGCGTCTTGAGCCCGTGGAGCCCGTAGACGACGTGGGCGCCGGCCTCCTGGAGCTGGCGGGACCACTCGATGTTGTTGAGCTCGTCGAACCGCGCGCGCAGCTCGACCAGCGCCGTCACCTGCTTGCCGTTGCGGGCGGCTTCCTTCAGCGCCTCCACGATCGGCGAGTCGCCGCTGGTCCGGTAGAGGGTCAGCTTGATCGCCACCACCTGCTCGTCGCGCGCGGCCTGGCGGAGGAAATCGACCACGGGCGTGAACGATTCGTACGGGTGGTGCAGGAGGATGTCGTGCTGCGCGATCCGGCCGAGGAGCCCGGCGGGGTCGGCGCACTCGGACGGGATGACCGGCGTGAAGGCGGGGTAGAGCAGGTCGGGACGCGCGGTCAGCTCGACCAGGCTGGCCAGGCGGAGCATGTTCACCGGTCCGGGGATGAGGAAGGCGTTCTCCGGGGCGAGGTGGGTCGAGGCCAGGAGCCAGTCCAGCTCGGGCGCGGGGATGTCGGCCTCGACCTCGAGCCGCACGGTGGCGCCTTTGCGGAGATTGCGGATCTCCTCCTCGATCGCCTCGAGCAGGTTGCCGGCCTCCTCCTCGTCCACGTAGAGGTCGCTGTTGCGCGTGATGCGGAAGGCCCAGGAGCCCTGCAGCTCCAGCCCCGGGAAGAGCCGGAACAGGAAGGTCTGGAGCACATGGCTGAGCAAGGTGAAGCCGCGGCGCTCCCCGAGCGCGACGACCCGCGGCAGGATGCGCGGCACGGGAACGACCGCGCGTCGGAGCTCGCCGGACGCCGGGTCGCGCAGCAAGGCGAGGAGGTAGAGGCCCTTGTTCGTCAGCACCGGGAACGGGTGCGAAGGGTCGATCGCCAGAGGCGTCAGCGCGGGCAGGATCTCCTGGTCGAAGCGACCGGAGAGGGCGCGCCGGTCCTCCTCGTCGAGCTGTTGGCGCGCCTTGAACGTGATCCCTTCGGCCGCCAGCGCCGGGACCAGCTGGTGCTGCCAGCAACGCTGTTGGGCGGCCACGAGCTCCTGCGCCTGCCGGAGGATCTGGAGCAGGAAGTCGCGCGTCGCCGGGTGGCTCGCCGATTCCTCCTGCTGCATGATGCCCGCCACGCGGATCTCGAAGAACTCGTCGAGGTTGGAGCTGACGATCGAGAGGAAGCGCACCCGCTCGAGCAACGGCACGCTGGGGTCCTCCGCCAGCGCGAGGACCCGGCGGTCGAAGGTGAGCCAGCTGAGTTCGCGGTTGAACATCGTTCGGGTCATGATTCTGGAGGAAGGTCGTGGCCTTGTCAGCAACGAGCGGCCAATCGACGGCGGGCCGTCGAAAGACGCAATAAACCCTTGGTTAAATGGGGGTTTCCGCGAGGTTACGATCGCGTTAAACCCGGACCGGCGACCAGAGGACCCTCAGTTCGGAGCGGTCGGCGAGCCGGACCTTGGCTCCGGACATGACCGGGAAGGCGACCACATCGCCCCGTCCGAAGGTCGCCGCCAACCCTTTGACGTCATGTTTCGAGAGTCCGCGCGTCGGCACCTCCACGGTCTGGAGGCTCCCGGCGCGGACGACGATGAAGCGCAGCAGTCCCTTGATGATCTGGACATCCGAGACCAGTCGCACGGCGTCGGCCGGCAGCGCCGTGAGGGGCGCGTCGGAGAAGAGCGCGCAGGCGAAGCGGACCTCGCGCAGGTCGCGGAACAGGCGGCGATTGGCGTAGGCGGCCGACTCCGGCGCGGTCCACGGGCGGGACTCGTGGTTCCAGTGCTCGCCGGCGAGCAATTGCGGGCAGGGGAGCTGGTCCAGCTCCGGCCCGACCCGGGGCAGCAGGCCTTGGGCGCAGACCTGGTCG
>JBEGOO010000272.1:0-5670 GCA_041182045.1 Verrucomicrobiota bacterium | reverse complement strand
CGAGGCTTCACGTCCGAGGGTGCGCTGTTTCATGCCGTTCGCCTAGTTATTCACACCCCCTCCCCCCTGTAAAGGCATACTTTTGAGCAGGTTGCGTCGCTGTTCGGCTTATTCCCGAGGGGGTGGGGTGTGGGGTGGTGTGAATGAGTTTTGGGGGTGGAGGGGAAGGCGGAGGGATAGGCATAGGGGCAGGGGCAGGGACAGGGGAAGGGAGCGAGGAGGAGGGCTCGGGCCGGGGCTAGGGCTGGGGCTAGGAAAAACAGAGAGGCGGGTGCGATCCAGGTGAACGCGGTCGACGGTGTGCGGAGTTATTCACGGACGCCCGCAGCCGGTCGACGCAGGCACTTCTTTCGCGCGACGGTCGGCTCTCTCCCGACCCTGTCCCTAGCCCTGCGACGCTTCACGCGTCGCCCTCACTTGTTCACACGGACCGACCGTTCCTTGACACTGCCGCGTCGCGGGCAAATCGTCCGCCCGTGCTGCTGGTCATCGACAACTACGACTCCTTCACCTACAACCTGGTCCAGTACTTCGGGCAACTGGGCGTGGAGCAGAAGGTCTTCCGCAACGACCAGATCACCGTGGAGGAGGCGCTCGCGCTGAATCCCGACCGCGTGATGATCTCGCCGGGTCCGTGCTCACCGGTCGAGGCCGGCGTGTCCTGCGACATGATCAAGGCCTTCGCCGGCCGGAAACCGCTCCTCGGCGTCTGCCTCGGTCACCAGGCCATCGGCCACGTCTTCGGCGGCAACGTCATCCGCGCCCCGCACCTGATGCATGGCAAGACCTCGCCGGTGTTCCACAATAACACCGACGTCTTCCAGGGGCTGCCGAACCCTTTCCTCGCCACCCGCTACCATTCGCTGGTCGTGGAGCGCGCGACTTTCCCGTCCGCCCTCGAGGTCACCGCGTGGACCGAGGACGGCCTTGTCATGGGCCTGCGTCATCGCGAGCTGCCGGTCTGGGGCGTCCAGTTCCATCCGGAGTCCTTCGCCACCGAGCACGGCCTCCAACTCCTCGGGAACTTCCTCAAGCTCTGAGCGATGTATTGCCCCCGCTGCAACCACGAGGATACGAAGGTCCTGGAGACCCGCCTCGGCAAAGGTAACCATTCCATCCGCCGCCGCCGCGAGTGCCTCGCGTGCGGTCATCGCTTCAGCACGATGGAGGAGATCGTCCGCGAAGGCCTCGTCGTCGTGAAGCGCAACGGCGCCCGCGAGGAGTTCGACATCGGCAAGATCGCCTCCGGCGTCCGCAAGGCCACCGACAAGCGGCCGGTCGAGGTCGAGCGCATCAACCTGCTGATCTCCGAGGTCGTCGAGGGCCTGCAGGCCAAGTTCGAGGACGAGGTGCCCTCCAGCGCCATCGGCGAGGAGATCATGAACCGGCTCCAGACGGTGGACCAGATCGCCTACGTGCGGTTCGCCAGCGTCTACCGCGAGTTCCGCGACATCGACGAGCTCGCGAAGGCGATCGACCAGCTGCGCAAGGGAGGGAAGGCGAAGTGACCGCCGCCTTGCCCCGTTCCGTCCGGCTCCGGACCCTCAACGCCCTGATGGCCTCGATGGTCGGCACCGCGCCGCAGCTGCGCCGCGATGTCGACGCCGTGCTGCGCGTCTTCGAGAGCGATGACGAGACCGACCCGGGCCTCGGGCCCGAGGGGCTGGCCGCCGCCGCCGCCCAGATGCTCCAGCTGCTCGCCCCGCAGCAGCCGGTGCCAGCGATCGCGGTGCTGGACCATCGCGACCTCCCTTACGACGCCCTGTGGGCGCCGGAGCGCATCGCCGCCGCGCTGGCGATGACCGGCGACGCGGCCGACGTCCTGTTCTGGGTCGTGGGCCTGCAGGACCAGTACCTGGCCGGCCCGCGGGCCCGCTCCGCGAAGTGGCGCCAGGCCTACGACGAGGCCGTCGAGGGGCTCCACGCGATGGCCGCCCGCCAGGCCGGTCGCCGCCGCCTGACGGTGGTCGTGCTATAATCGGACCATGAGCGCCCCGAAGACGATTTTCCAGAAGATCGCCGACCAGGAGATCCCGGCGAAGTTGATCCATGCCGACGAGCTTTGCGTGGCCTTCCACGACATCGCCCCGCAGGCCCCGACCCACGTGCTCGTGGTCCCGCGCAAGCCGCTGCCCCGCGTCGGCGAGGCCGGCGCCGAGGACCAGGCGTTGCTCGGCCATCTCCTGCTGACCGCGGCGAAGCTCGCGCGCGACCTCGGGCTCGCCCGCGGTTTCCGGATCGTGATCAACCACGGTCCCGACGGCGGCGAATCCGTCCCCCACCTGCACGTCCACCTGCTCGGTGGTCGCGCCCTCGGCTGGCCGCCCGGCTGAGACCCATGCGGCCGCCCGAACCCTGCCTGGTCCTCGACGGTTCCGCCCGCGTCGGCGTCCGGGTCGGCGTCCTGCGCGACGGTCGCTGGAGCGGGGAAGGGGTCGCCTCCGAAGGCGCGCTCGAGGCGACGTTCGCCTGCGCGGAGACCGCCTTGCGTCAGGCCGGGCTCGGCTTGGCCGACATCCGTTCCTTCGTCGTCTGCGTCGGCCCCGGATCGATCCTGGGCATCCGCGTCGCGGCGCTCGCGGCACGCGCGTGGGCCACGCTCGAACCTCGGCCGATCTTCGTCTGGGAATCCCTCGCCGCGCTCGCCCGGTCGGCGCTCGCCGCCGGGCAGCCCCGGCCGTTCGTGGTCGCCCTGGAGTCGCGCCTGAAGCGTTGGAACACCCTCGTCGTCCCGGCCGCGGGAGCCCTGGCGGCGCCGGCCGAGCTGGAGCCCGAGCAGGTGCGCGCCTTGGGTCTGCCGGTCGTCGCGACCGGCGAGGTCGCCGCGGTCTTCCCCGGCGCGCGGCTCATGCCGACGCCATGGGCCGAGTTGCCGGCGTTGTTCGCGACGACGGACCTGCTGCGTCCCGAAGCCAAACCCGAAGCCCTCAATCCCGCCGCCACCTACGCGACCTGGGACGGCGAGCGTCACCGCGGTCCCGCATGAGCCCGGCCAGCCCCCATGTCACGCGCGCCTGGGTCGAGATCGACCTGCCGGCCATCGATCGCAACGTCGGTCGCATCAAGCAGGCCTTGCCCGCCCACGTCCGTTACGTCGCGGTCGTCAAGGCCAACGCCTATGGCCACGGCATGCCGGAGGTCGCCACCCGCCTGCTGCAGGCCGGCGTCGATTGCTTCGCCGTCGCGAACGTGGGCGAGGCCGCCCGGCTCCGCGAGGTCGGCCACGACGCCGACATCCTGCTGCTCAGCCCGACCTTGCCGTCGGAGATGCCGCGCGCCGTCTCGTTGGATCTGGATGTGACCCTCAACTCGGTCGCCGAGGCCGCCGAGCTGGAACGTTGCGCGGCCGCGGCGGGCCGCCAAGTGCGCGTGCACATCAAGGTCGATACCGGCATGGGCCGGGCCGGCGTGTGGCACGCGGACGCCCGCGGGCTCATCGCCTTCGTCCGCGCCGCGAAGCACCTGGCGTGGCGCGGGCTCTACACGCATTTTTCGGAGGCCGACGCCGACACGGGCTTCACCGCGGAGCAGCGCCGGATCTTCCTCGGGTTGCTGGCGGAGGTGCCGGCCGAGGAGCGCGCGCGCCTGCTGGTGCACGCCGACAACAGCGCGGGGCTCGAGAGCTTCTCGGCGGACTCGCCCTTCAACGCGGTGCGCATCGGGCTGATGCAGTACGGCCTGCCGCCCTCGGCGGGGTCCTTCCTCGCCAGCCTGCGCCCCGAACCGGTCCTTTCGTTCCATGCGCGGGTCGTCCTGGTCAAGGACCTGCCGGCTGGCACGGCGATCAGCTATAACCGCACCAAGACCCTGACGCGTGCCTCCCGCGTCGCCATCGTCGCGGTCGGCTATGGCGACGGCGTCCCGACCGCGGCGAGCAACCGGGGCCAGTTCCTGATCCGAGGTCGGCGCTGCCCAATCCTGGGCCGCGTGACCATGGATCAGACCATCGTCGACGTCACCGACCTGCCGGAGGCCGCCGTGGGCGACATCGCGACCATCCTGGGCGCGCAAGGTGGGGAGCGCATCACCGTGGGCGAGTTTTGCGCCTGGTCGGATTGCATCCCGTGGGAGGCGCTGTGCACGCTCACGCAACGGGTGCAGCGCGTCTACCGGACGGATCGGACCTAGCCGACGACGGCGATGACTTTGCTGCCCGAGAGCAGTACCTGGTCGGTGAGCAGCGCCCCGAAGAGCGTGCCGAAGGCCAGCAGGAGCCAGCGCCAGCGCCGCCAGCCATCTCGGTAGGGTGTCAGCTGGAAAGCCTGGTCGGGGACGTAGGCCGCGCAGTAGAACACATTGGCCAAGATGGCGAAGAAGAGGAAGCCGGTCAGGTTGCCGGTCTCATCCCATCTCAGCAGGGTCGAGAGGGTGCGACGCGGATGATAGAGGGCGTGGTAGCCGCAGACCGAGGCGAGCACGCCGTTGTAGACCAGGCGGCCGCGGAGCTCCCAGAAACGCACCCCGTCTCCGAAATTCTCGAGCAGACGGTCGGAGAGGGCGGACATCGCTTAGGCGGCCTTGGCGGCGGCGGGCTTGGCGCCCGGGGCCGGGGTGGTCGTCGGGGTGGCCTTAGCGTCGGCCTTCTCGGCGACCTTCTTCACCGCTTCCTCGAAACCGGCGTCGGCGGGGTTGCCGTCGAAGACGAGCTTACCCTTGTTGTCGAAGACGAAGACCTTGGGGATGCCGGAGAACTGGATCGGGGTCTTGGTGACGCCGGAGACGATCGCGTACTCCACGCCGGCCTTCTTGGTGACGACGGCGATCTCCTTGGCGGTGTGGCCTTGGCACTCGGCGCCGATCACCACGAGGGTGTCCTTGTACTTCTCGGAGAGTTCCTGCATGTGCGGGAGGCTGGCGATGCAGGGCGGGCACTGGACGCCCCAGCACTCGAGGATGACGGCCTTGCCGTTGAGCTTGCCCATGCTCGCGGAAGGACCGCTGACGGACTTGCCCCAGGCGAAGTCACGCAGGTCGTAGGTCTTCTCCTTCTTGTCGGCCGCGAAGACCGGGAGGGCGAGGAGGGTGGCGAGGAGGGCGAGGGTGCGCATGGGGCCAGCATCTTCTGGATACGGCCGTTGGCAAGCCTCAGCTCTCCTTGGGGCGCCGTTCCAGGATGAAACCGAGGATGAAAGCCCCGCCAAACAGGGCCAAACCGAGCCACCAGCGGTCCGGCAAAGGAGGGCGCTGCGCGGACGAACGACCGCCGAAGGCCAGGTAGGGTAGGATGCCGCAGAGACCTGCCGCGATGGAGGTGCGGTCGAAAGGCTGTTGCCGCCACCCGCGCCGGACGGTCTGCGCCAGCCAGAGCGCCGGCACCACGCTCAGCCAATCGCTCCGCGGTCCGATCAGGCCGAGATGGAGCTCGCCGAACCGGTCCGCCAGCAGCCCGACGAACACGACCACCGAGGCACCGATCAAGATCGTCTCCGTGACGGTGCGCTCACGCCCGGGCAGGGCCCAGAGGGTGGGCGTGACCGGCTCGCGGAGGTGAGGCCCCATGTCCCGTCAGGCCTTGAATCCGAAGTACTGTCGGGCGTTGCCGTAGCAGACGTCGGCGATCAGGCGTTCGTTCCAGTCGGCGCGGTCGGGGATGCGGCCCGACTCGACATCCTGGCCGACGAGGTCGCACAGGATGCGGCGGAAGTATTCGTGACGCGGGTACGAAAGGAA
>JBEGOO010000271.1:0-2591 GCA_041182045.1 Verrucomicrobiota bacterium | reverse complement strand
CCTCCGGAGGGCCGCAGCCTCGTTCCCGCCTTCGCCAACCAACCGATCTCCCGCGACGCCCTCTACTGGGAACACGAAGGCAACGCCGCCATACGCGTCGGCGACCTCAAGCTCGTGCGCGCCGGTCGCAACGGCCCTTGGGAACTCTACGACCTACGCAAGGACCGCACCGAACAGCACGACCTGGCCGCGAGCGAGCCCGAGAAGGTGAAGGAACTCTCCGCCCAGTGGGAGGCCTGGGCGCTGCGCACCAACGTCAAACCCTACCCCGAAGCCGCCGGCAAGAAGGGGAAAGGTAAGTAGACGCCCCCCCTCTTAACCTAACCTTAAGGTGAGGATTGTTATCATTAACTATCCCCCATGAGCTCCGAGCGCACCCCCGATCGGCTGGCCAAGCCCAACCCCTTCTTCCTGCAGACCCCGCCCTTGCCGCCGGTCGAGCGGCGGCACTTCCTCGGGCTGCTGGCCCTCACCTGCGGCTGGACGATGCTCAGCGCCGCGGAGGGCGACAAGAAAGGCAAAGGCGGCGGCGGTAAAGGCAAGGGGGGCGGCGGTGGCGGGGACGACCAAAGCCGCGCGCGCGGGCCGGCCTTCCAGGGCGACTATGTCCTGCCCGAAACCTTGGCCGACTACGCCCGGCTATCCGTGGTGCTTGGGCGCGCCTCGGACAAGGCCGTGACGATCAGCCTGCTGGCCGCCGAAGCCATGGAGGCCGTCATCGAGCTCGGCACGGCTCCCGGCAAGTACGGCCGCAAGGTCGGCCCGCTCACCTTGCCCAAGGGCGAACCGGTCGAGGTCGTCGTGGATAAGCTGACCGCGAACACGGAATATTTCTACCGCCTGCAATCCCGCAAGGCCGGCGGCGGCGCCTTCGCCGCGCGGCCGGAGTGCCGCTTCGCGACCCAACGGGCGCCGGGCGCGTCCTTCGTGTTCACGATCCAGGGCGACTCCCATCCGGAACGCCCCCAAAGCAGCCACCCCGAGCTCTACGCGCGCACCCTGCAGACGGCGTCCGCCGACAAGCCCGACTTCCACATCTGCATCGGGGACGACTTCAGCGTCGACAAGGTCCGCACGGTCTCGCCGGCGGCCCTCGCCCAACCCTACCTGCTGCAGCGCCCGTTCCTGGGGCTCGTCGGCCAGCAAGCCGGCGTGTTCCTGATGAACGGCAACCACGAGCAAGGGTCGCGCTTCAACTATGAGCAGACCGACGAGCGGCGCGACGTCGCCGTCGGCGTCCAGCTGGCCCGCAACCGCCTCTTCCCGACCGTGGGCGCGGACGGGTTCTACACCGGCTGCGCCGAGACCTTGAAGGACATCGGTCCCCTGAAGTCCTACTGCGCCTGGACCTGGGGCGACGCGCTCTTCGTGATCCTCGACAACTACTGGCACTCCCCCGCCCTCGTCGACAGCGGCTTCGGCGAGAAAGCCAAGGCCACCAAGGGCGACGAGAAGAAGAACCGCGACTGGTGGGGCGTCACGATCGGCGACGCCCAATACCAGTGGTTCAAGCGCACGCTCGAGACGAGCAAGGCGAAGTACAAGTTCGTGTTCGCGCACCACGTGCTCGGCTCCGGCCGCGGCGGCGTCGACGAGGCCGACCTCTACGAATGGGGCGGCCAAGGCAAACGCGGCGAGGGCACGTTCAAGGAGAAACGCCCCGGCTGGGAACTGCCGATCCACCAGCTGATGGTGAAGCACAAGGTCAACGTGTTCTTCCAGGGCCACGACCACCTCTACTGCCAGCAGGAGAAGGACGGCGTCATCTACCAAGAGGTGCCGATGCCGTCCGACCACGGCTACATCGCCTACAACGAGGACCGCTACCAATCCGGCAAGAAACTCCCGAGCTCCGGCTACCTCCGCGTGAGCGTCACGCCGCAGCAGACCAAGGTCGAGTACGTGCGTTGCTTCCTGCCCAAGGACGAGACCAAGGAAACCCGGCAGGGCATGGTCGCCCACGTCTACGAGACGAAACCGCGCACCGCCTGACCATGCGCCGCACCTTCGCCTGCCTGCTGCTGATGCTGGCCGCGGGACTCGCCTCCGCCCGGCAGCCCAACGTCGTGCTGATCCTCATCGACGACATGGGCTGGCGCGACCCCGGGTTCGTCGGCAACCGCTACATCGACACGCCGAACATCGACCGCATCGCCAAGAGCGGGGCCGTCTTCTCGCAGTGCTACGCCAGCGCCCCCAATTGCGCCCCCACGCGCGCCTGCCTGCTCACCGGCCAATACCCCTCTCGCCACGGCGTCTACACCGTCGTCGACGAACGCTACGCGCCCGGCCAACCGCACATGAAGGTGGTGTCCACCCGCGGCAACGACGAGCTCCCCGCGGGCACCAAGACCGTGGCCGACGTGCTGCGCGGGCAAGGCTACGCGACCTCGCTGATCGGCATGTGGAACCTCGGCCGCGGCCGCAACGGCACCTCCGGCAACCCGACGGGCCGGGGCTTCGACCTCTACGTCCGGCCCGACGACGTGGGCTTCGCCAAGGATGCCTACCTGGACGGCAAAGGTCGCTACCTGTCGGACGCGCTGTGCGACGAGGCCTTGGCGTGGATCGACAAGAACAAGGCCAAGCCG
>JBEGOO010000270.1:0-7211 GCA_041182045.1 Verrucomicrobiota bacterium | reverse complement strand
GCGTCGTGACGACGTCCTTGGCGCAGAGGATGGCGTGGGTCGTGCCCCAAGGCTTTTCGCGGCCGGCGGGCACGGTGAACCCCGCCGGGAGCTTATCCAGCGTCTGGAAGGCGAAGTCGACCGCGATGCGGCCGGCGAACTTGGCGGCGATGCGCTCGCGGAAATCCTTCTCGAAGTCGGGACGGATGATGAAGACGACCTTGCCGAAGCCGGCGCGCAGGGCGTCGAAGACGGAGTAGTCCAGGATGGTCTCGCCGGAGGGACCCATCGGGTCGATCTGCTTGAGGCCGCCGTAGCGGCTGCCCATGCCGGCGGCGAGGACGAGGAGGGTGGGTTTCATGTCAGTAGGCGCGACGAAGGCGGGCGGCGACGTCCTGTTGCAGGCGCTCGAGGAAGCCGAGGGTGAAGGCGGTGACGTCGAGGGTGTCGTCCTGGATCAGCGGGGTGAGGTCCATGGCCCACTGGAGGGCCGTCTCGGTGTCCGAGGCGTGCGCGTCATGGAAGGTGGCGTTCGCGGCGCGGCGGGCGAGGACGGCGAGGTCGTAGCGTTTGC
Source organism: Verrucomicrobiota bacterium (assembly GCA_041182045.1). Lineage (GTDB taxonomy): Bacteria > Verrucomicrobiota > Verrucomicrobiia > Opitutales > UBA953 > UBA953. The sequence goes on along the minus strand of JBEGOO010000270.1, from coordinate 6,658 downwards.
CGCCGACGATCTGCGTGGCGAAGACCTCGTTCAGGGCCTGCGCCAGCTCGGGGCGGGCCGAGACCGGCATCGCCACTTTCTCGCTGTCGACCATCCAGTCGAGGGCGCGCCAGACCTCGCAGCCGAGCACCTTGGCGGGGCGGGAAGATTTCGGGAGGCGGCGGAGCGCCTCGATGCAGCGGGCGAAGCAGGCGACGTGGGTGTCGTGCTTGTCGGCCGGGTTGTGCAGGTAGACGATCTCGGGGCGGGCGGCCTCGAGCACGGCGACGAGGTCGTCGACGGGATCGGTCTGGTCGGCCCCGCGGACTTCCTTGCTGAGGTAGCCGAGTTGGGCGATGAAGGAATATTGTCCGATGCGCGCGGCGGCGTGCTGCTCCTTGACCCGCTCGGCCGCGATCTGGTCGTCGGACCAGCCGGCGTAAGGTCCTTTGCGGGAACTGCTGCGTCCGTCGGTCATGATGACCCCGCCGAACCAGCGATCCGTCCGGTCGTAGCAGGCGAGGATGCCCTCGAACGCCATGAACTCGAGGTCGTCCTGGTGGGCGCCGATGCCGAGGTGCGTCGTGCGCGAGAAAGCGGCCGGGCCGGTGGCCTGGTCGGGAATCAGCAGGTTCGCCTTGGGGTTGAGCTTCATGGTCGGAGGGGAGGGAGGGAGGCGGCCGCGACGGCTTGGCCGTGGCGTTTATCCTTCTCGTCGGGCACGACGAGGTCGATGCGGAGCGGGGGAAACTCGTCGCGCAACACCGCCCGGGCGCGTTCGATGATGACGTCGCCGCCGGTGCCCGAGGTCACGCGACCCATGATCAGCAGGCACTGGTAGTCGTAGAAGGAGGCGAAATGGGCGAGCGCGTAGCCGAAGGCGATGCCGATGGCCTCGTACACCTGGTTGGCGCGCGGGTCGCCGGCCTTCATGAGTTTCTGCAACTCCTCGAGCTGTTCGGGCAGACGCATCGACGCCGGCAGATGGATGCCGGCGAGGGGGAGGAGTCGGCCCACGCCCTGCTGGCTGAAGTATTGCACCCCGCAACCGAGATCGCCCGACCATTCGTCGGCCGGGCCGTCCGCGCGGTAGTCGACCGGCACGAAGGCCAGTTCGCTCAGCCAGTTGGTCAGGTTGCCCTTGGGGTCGACGTAGCCGGCGGCCACGCTCGTGCCCATGGCGATGCCGAGGACGGAGTTGCGGCCGAGGGACATCGAGGCCGCGAGGGCCGTCACGTCGCCGTCGTTCAGGACCTCGAACGGCACGTTCCATTCGCGACCGAGGTCGACGAACAGGTTCTTCACCCGGCCATCGAAGACGGCGGGGTCGGTGATGCCGCGGAACAGCGAGGCGGCGCGGACGCGGTTGGAGATGTAGACGCCCGCGGCGGATCCGCCGATGGCGTCGACGCGCGGGAGATGGGCGGCGGCGAGCTTCAGCGAGTCGCGGATCCCTTCGAGGTGGTAGTCCGGGTTCGTCTGGAAGTAAGGGTCCCACTTGACCTCCTCGGAGAAGACCACCTTGCCGTCGATGAGCGCGGCGCATTTGCGGTCGGAGCCGCCGAGGTCGAAGCCGATGCGGCAGCCGCCGAGATTGCGACCCAGGGGCAGGTGCGAGGCGCTTTCGGCCGGTAGCCCGGCTTCGTCGACCACGGTGAAGGTCAGCGGTCGCTCGAAGAGCTTGCGCACGAACTCGGCGTCGAAGGCGCGCGCGCCGCCCGCGACGTATTGATGGCGGAGCGCATCGGCCAAGGGCGCGGCCAAGGCGCCGCTGAGCAGCACCTCGTCGCCCCCGCGGGCCCAGAGGAGGAACTTCACCGTCCGTTCGACGTGCAGGAAGTTGTCGGCATCCCCGGCGCCGGCCGGGAGCACCTGCGTGCGGAAGACCGAGGCCGTCCCGTCCGGGCGACGTAAGCCGATCGCCAGCCTGGAGCTACCCGGTGTCCGGGCGCAGGCGGCGAGGAAGTCGCGGGTCCAGAGCGAGGCGGGGACGAAGCCCGGGTCGATCGGCGAGGTGTGGCGGGGCTGGGGCGTCATCGGGGCTCAGAGCTCGGCGTTCGCGGCCGGATCGAGGTGGAAAGTGCAGGCCGGGTGGCGTTGTAGCCAGGTGGCCGGACAGTCCGCGTTGGGGCTTTCGGCGAGGGTGCGTCGGATGATCCCGGCCTTCGCCGGTCCGAAGGCGAGCAGCTCGACCTGGCGGGCCTCCATGATGGTGCCGACCCCCATGGTGATCGCGCCGTGCGGGACATCCTCCGCCCGGGCGAAGAACGCGGCGTTGTCGCGGCGGGTCACCGCGTCGAGATGGACCCGGCGGGTGCGGCTGTCCACGGCCGAGGGCGGTTCGTTGAAACCGATGTGGCCGGTGCGGCCGATGCCGAGGACCTGGAGGTCGAGGCCGCCGGCGTCGCGGATCGCCTGCTCGTAGGCGGCGCAGGCGCGCGTCTGGTCGGCGGCGATGCCGTCGGGGACGTGGGTGCGGCCCGGGAGGAGGTCGAGGTGACGGAAGAGATGCTCCTCCATGAAGTGACGGTACGACTCCGGGCGGTCCCCGGTGAGGCCTTCGTACTCGTCGAGGTTGAACGTGACGACATTCCGGAAGCTCAGCCCGGTCTCGCGGTGGAGGCGGACGAGCTCGGCGTAGAGGGGCAGGGGGGTCGAGCCGGTCGCCAGGCCGAGCACGGCGGGGCGTCCTTCGGCCTGCCGTCGTTGGATGAGGTCGCGGATCGCCGCCGCCACGGCGACCGCGGCGGCCTGCTTGTCGGCGTGGACTCGGACGCGGATGGCCATCGTTCAGCCGAGCGCCGCGATCATGCGGGCGATCTCGTCGCGTTTGCCTCGCACCTCGTCGAGCTGCTTGCGCGCGCCTTCGAGGATGGCGGGCGGGGCCTTGGAGACGAACGCCTCGTTGGAGAGCTTGGCTTCGCCGGCGGCGACCGCCTTCTCGAGCTTCTCGAGTTCCTTGCCCAGGCGCGCCTTCTCGGCGCCGACGTCGACGTTGCCGCCGAGCTCGAGGGCGATGGTGCCGAGACCCGTGAGCGAACCCGGGCGACCGGCGAGATCGTCGGCGAACCGGAGTTCGGCCAGACCGGCGAGGCGGCCGAGCTTGTCGCGGTTGCTTTCCAGCAGGGCGCGGCTGGCGGCGTCCTTGGTCACGACCGTGATGATCGTGTCGCGGCGGGTCGCCTGGTTGCCTTGGGATTTGAGCGCGCGCACCGCCGCGACGAATTCACGGAGGGCGGCGACATCCGCAACCTTGGAGGAAATCAGTTTCACCCCATGCTCGCGCAGGACGCGCAGCAGGTCGCCGCCGGAGCCGGCGTGGTGGCGCTGGATGAAATCCGTCTCCGGACCGTAGCCCAGCAGGTGCCAGAGCTCCTCGGTGATGAAGGGCGCCACCGGGTGGAGCAGCAGCAGGAACTGGCGCAGGACGAGGTCCTGGACCGCCAGGCAGTTGTCGCGCAGCGCCGGGTCGGCCAGGCGGGACTTGGAAGCCTCGACGTACCAGTCGCAGAAGTCGCCCCAGAAGAAGGCGTAGAGCCCCTGCGCGTAGGCGGTGAACTCGTGCTCGTCGAGGTTCTTGGCGGTGGCGTCGGTCAGCTCGGCCAGGCCATGCAGGATCGCGAAGTCGTCGTCGTCGAGCTGCGTCGCGCGGATGCGGCCGACGATCGCGGCGAGCGAGCCGTTGTCGGACATCGGGCCGGACATCTGGCGGAAGCGGGCGGCGTTCCAGAGCTTGTTGCAGAAGTTCCGGCCCTGGCCCACGCGATCCTCGTCGAAGAGGATGTCCTGGCCCTTGGGCGCGATGGACAGCAGGCCGAAGCGCAGGCCGTCGGCGCCGAACTTGGCGATGAGGTCGAGCGGCTCGGGCGAGTTGCCGAGCGACTTCGACATCTTGCGGCCCTGCTTGTCGCGGATGATGCCGTTGAAGTAGACGCGCTTGAACGGGATGCGCTGGCGGATCTCGTCGTCGGTGAGCGTCTTCTTCTCCGGGCCGTGCAGCTCGAGGCCGGCGATGATCATGCGGGCGACCCAGAGGAAGATGATGTCCGGCCCGGTCGCGAGGGCGCCGGTCGGGTACCAATGCTTGAGCTCCTCGGTCGTCTCGCCCGGCTTGCGCCAGCCGATGGTCGCCAGGCACCAGAGCCAGGACGAGGCCCACGTGTCGAGCACGTCGGGGTCCTGCTCCCAGTCCTGCGGGTCGGCGGGCGGGGTGAGGGCGACGTGGCGGTTGGCGGCGTCGTTGCGGTCGGCGCCCTTGCGGTACCAGACCGGGATGCGATGCCCCCACCAGAGCTGGCGGCTGACGCACCAGTCCTGGATGTTCTCCAGCCAGTGCAGGTAGGTCTTCGTCCAGCGTTCCGGGTGGAACTTGATGATGCCCGCGGTGACGGCGCGCTTGGCCTCCTCGACCTTCGGGTAGCGGATGAACCACTGCTCGCTGAGGCGCGGCTCGATCGGCACGTCGGCGCGTTCGGAGTAGCCGACGGTGTTCTCGTAGGGCTCGGTCTTCACCAGCGCGCCGAGCTCCTCGAGGAGTTTCTCGGCCAACGCGCGGGCCTTGAAGCGTTCCACGCCGGCGAGCGGGCCGGCGTCGGCGTTCATCGTGCCGTCCGGGTTCATCACGTCGATGACCGGGAGGCCGTGGCGCTTGCCGATGTCGAAGTCCGTGCGGTCATGCGCCGGGGTGACCTTGAGCACGCCGGTGCCGAAGGCCTTCTCGACGGCCGGGTCGCCGACGATCGGGATCCGGGCGCGCTGGAAGGGGCGCCAGACATGCTTGCCGATGAGGTGCTGGTAGCGTTCGTCCTCGGGATGGACCGCGACGGCGGCGTCGCCCGGGATGGTCTCGGGGCGCGTGGTGGAGATCTCGAGGAACGTGCCGGGAAGCTCGGCGACCTCGTACCGCATGCGATACAGCGAGCCCTTCGAGGGCTTCATGATCACCTCCTCGTCGGAGAGGCCCGTCTGCGAGACCGGGCACCAGTTGACCATGCGCTTGCCGCGGTAGACGTAGCCGCGCTCGTAGAGGGTGACGAACGTCTGCAGCACCGCCTGCGAGTAGCCGGCGTCGAGGGTGTGGACGGTGCGGTCCCAGTCGCAGGAAGCGCCGAGCTTGCGCAGTTGCCCGAGGATGATGCCGCCATGCTTGTCGCGCCACTCGGACGCGGCCTCGATGAACTTCTCGCGGCCGAGGTCGTGGCGGGTCTTGCCCTGCTTCTGGCGAAGCTCCTTCTCAACGCGGGACTGGGTGGCGATGCCGGCGTGGTCGGTGCCGGGGAGCCAGAGGGCTGACTTGCCCTCCTGGCGGGCGCGCCGGACCATGATGTCCTGCAAGGTGTTGTTGAGGAGGTGCCCCATGTGGAGCACGCCCGTCACGTTCGGGGGCGGGATCATCACCGCGAACGACTCCTTCGTCGGGTCGACTTTCCCGGCGAAGCAGCCGGCGGCGACCCAGCGGTCGTACCATTGTTGTTCGACCCCCTGGGGGTCGTAGGACTTGGGGATTTCGGCCATCGGAAGACGGAAGGGATTAGAGCCTAAGTTGGTGGTTGAAAAGAGCGGATTGAGCGGCCATTCATAAAGGTCAGCTAGGCCCCATGCAATGGCTGGCCGACGAATCCCGCCAGGTCCGGAAGGAAGCAACGGCAGTCGGTCCAGACGTGTGCCGTGGTCAGCCTAGCCCCCCGCCTTTCAAGACCGACTTCGACGCTAAAGCGACGGAGCGACGGTCCTTTTGACGGATTGAATCTGTAAAAGCAGAAAGGGTGCTATTCGCACCCTTTCGTTCGTTACTCGACGGTCGGATCAGAGCGAGTGGATGCTCGCCTTGTTGACGGCCATCGCGGATTCCTTGAAGGACTCGCTGACGGTCGGGTGGGCGAAGCAGGTGCGGGCGACATCCTCGGCGCTGCCGCCGTATTCCATGTGCGCGCACGCGGCGGCGATCATCTCGGACGCGCCCTTGGCGACCATCTGCACGCCGAGCAGCTTGTCGGTCTTCGCGTCGGCGATGACCTTGATGAAGCCGGTGGTGCCGTCGCTGGCGATGGCGCGGCCGTTGCCCTGGAGCTGGAACTTGCCGATCTTGACCTCGACGTTCTTCGCCTTGGCGTCGGCCTCGGACAGGCCCACGCACGCGACCTCGGGGTCGGTGTAGATGACGCCGGGGATCACGCCGTAGTTCACGTGGCCGTGCTTGCCGGCGAGGTTCTCCGCGACGGCCACGCCTTCCTCCTCGGCCTTGTGGGCGAGCATCGGGCCGACGACGACGTCGCCGATGGCGTAGACGCCGGGCAGGTTGGTGGCGAAGTGGGCGTCGATGACGACGCGGCCGCGCTCATCGAGCTTGAGGCCGGCTTCGGCGGCGCCGAGGCCCGTGGTGTTGGCCTTGCGACCGACGGCGACGAGGATCTTGTCGGCGGGGAACTCGAGGGGCTTGCCGTCGCGTTCGGCGGTGAGCGCGGAGCCCGCGGCGCTCTTCTTCACGCCGGTGACCTTGGCGCCGAGCTCGAACTTGAGGCCTTGCTTCTCGAAGGCGGCCTGGGCGGCCTTGGCGATGTCGGCGTCGTAGGCGGGACCGCCGATGGAGGGGAGCATCTCGACGACGGTGACCTGGGCGCCGAGGCGCGACCAGACGGAGCCGAGCTCGAGGCCGATGGCGCCGGCGCCGACGACGACC
>JBEGOO010000269.1:0-10033 GCA_041182045.1 Verrucomicrobiota bacterium | reverse complement strand
TCGCGGAGCTCGTTGAGCAGCTGGACGAGGTAGTTGCGGGGGATGGCCTCGAGCTTGGCGAGCTCCTCGACGCGGGTCACGACGCCGCCCTTGTTCTTGCGGGCGAGCTGCGAGAGGACGCGCAGGGAGTATTCGAGTTTGAGGGAGGCTTTCATGCTTGGGTTTGGGGGCCCGCGGGGGGCGTCTTGGGTTCCGAACCTACGAGGATGAACGTGCGGTCCGCAACCTCATCCGAGAGGATCGGGGCCTTGGGGCGGGCGAAGTAGGACGTGCCGAGGAAGCAGACCCCGGTGTTCTGGACGACCTGGATGGCGCGGTCGTCCCAGAGCTCGATCATCCCGAAATCCTTGCGGTCGGTGACCTCGAGGTCGGGCAGGCCCTGGGCCTTGAGCCACGCCTGCGTGGCCGCGAGACCTTCCGGGTCGCCGGCGCGGGCCGTGACGACCTTCACGCGCACGCCTTTCTCCAGCCAGAGTTTCACCCGGCGCAACATCAGCGGCACCGCCGGACCGATGTGCGACATGCCGCGCCAGGGCGTGGCCTCGGCGAGGGTGCCATCGAGATCCACGCCCACCCAGGGTTTCGAGTCCGGCGGACGGGTCGACGGCGCGCGCTCGCGGGGCGTCGGCTCCGCCGGCGCCTGGCTGAGGTCGACGGCGGGCGTCTTCGGGGCGAAGAGGTGGCGGATCCACGCGAACATGACGGAAGCGTGGGGCAGGGGCGGGGGAGGGGCAAGTGAAAGGGCCGGGGTCGGGGCCCTGGGCCGGGAGAGCCCGGCGCAAGGACCGGGGTTCGGAAGAAGCCGAGTTCGCGGCTCGCGCGCTATTATTTGTATATCAAACCTCCGGCGTCACCCGGCCCCCATGGTTCGCAGGCTGTCCGGGCCGGGGACGCCTGCTGCGCGAACAAGGGGTTCGCGGTCATTTTGCCGGAGATCTCTCGAGACTGAGCATATCACCTTATGCCCGACGCCCGTGCGTTCGTTGACGGCCGGTTCACGCTTTGGTTATTAAATATACATGAATCACCTCTTTCCCGGCCGGGGTTTGTTGGTCTGTCTCAGTTTCCTTGCCATGGTCTGCCCATCGAGCTCCGCCCCTTTGGAGCCCGAGGAGGTCGAGTTCTTCGAGGAACAAAAGCTCCTGGTCTCCAAGGGCGAGTCCGTCGACCAATACAATCTCGGAGTCTGTTATGCGGATGGCAAAGGCGTGCGCCCGGATCCCTCCCAGGCGGCGGTCTGGTTTCGCAAGGCCGCCGCGCAAGGCTTACCGGAGGCGCAGAACCGGCTAGGTGGCTGTTTCATATTCGGGGAAGGCGTGCCGAAGGATCTGGCCGAAGGCGTCGCCTGGTATCGGAAGGCTGCCGCGCAAGGTTTGCCCGCGGCTATCTACAACCTCGCCGCTTGTTACGGGCAAGGATGGGGCGTGGCCAAGGATGAAGCCGAATCCATCCGGTTGGTCCGGAAGGCGGCGGATCAGGGGTTTGCATCGGCCCAGCTCGCGTTGGGCCGTTTGCATGAATCCGGGCAGGGGGTGCCCAAGGACGATTTCCTGGCCGCCGCTTGGTTCCGGAAGGCGGCGGAGCAGGCCGAGGGCGAGGCGCAACTCTTTCTGGGCTCCTGCTACGCAGAGGGCCGCGGCGTGGCAAAGGATCGCGCGCAGGCGATCTGGTGGTATCATCGCGCGGCCGAGCTGGGGGTGGCCAAGGCTGCCTACGAACTCGGGGCCATCTACGCCAAGGGAAGGGGCGTCGAAATCGATGCCGCGCAGTCCATCCATTGGATGCGCAAGGCCGTCGAGCTCGGGTTGCCGGAGGCCGATCACGCCTTGGGTGTATTCTATGCCAACGGCTTCGGTGTCGCGAAAGATGACACTCAGGCGCTCCGTTGCTATCGGACGGCAGCCGAACAAGGTGTCGATGATGCGCAGTTCGAACTGGGGATGCGTTGCGCCACCGGGCTGGGCGTGCCGAAAGACGACGGCCAAGCCGCGGCCTGGTTCCGGCGGGCCGCCCTGCAGGGACACGACAAAGCCCAGCTCCGCCTCGGTTCCTGTTACTTCGAAGGGCTAGGCGTGGCCAAGGACGAACTCGAAGCTTACGCTTTCTGGATGCTCGCGGGCGTGACCGACGCGGCGACGCTTCGCACCAAGAAGGTTTCCCCTGAGCTCATCGCTGCGGCCACCAAGAGGGCCGAGCATTTGCGGGAAACGATCGCCGGACAAACGGCTAAGTAATCAGGGGCGAAAAGGTGGCGGATCCACGCGAACATGAGGGCAGGGGAGGGGGCGGGGAAGAACTGGTCGGATTGGGGTTCAGTGAACTCCCAACACCTACTACCTATCACTTTTCGCGAGCGGTCGCCGCTCTCGAACAGGGTGCTCGGGGCGGGGGTCGAACCCGCACACCTTGCGGCGCCAGAACCTAAATCTGGTGTGTCTGCCATTCCACCACCCGAGCGTGCCTGTCCGTCCAGATTTGTCCGGCCGGTCGCGTTGGCAAGCGCTTAGGCGAGGCGCCCGAGCGGCGAACCCATCTTGGCGTAAAGTTCGGTGGCGGTCTCGCCGGCCTCGATGAGATCCGCCTCGAGCTGGATCCGGCCCGGTTCGAAGAGCGTCGCGACGAACGAGCCGCCGAAGCGGAAGTAGCCCTTTTCGGCGCCCTTCGCCACGGGCCGGCCCGCCGCGTAGGTCTCGACGATCGAGCCGACGTTCGTGGCGCCGACGGCGACCATCGTCACGAGGCCGAACGGACCGGCGTCCACGGTGACGCGTTGGCGCTTGTTTTCCCAGAGGTAGTTGACGTGGCGGCGCAGCGCGAAGGGGTTCACCGAATAGAGCGGCCCGTTCGTGAGCGTCGGCGCGCCCGGCGTGCCGGCCACCGGGAAGTGGAAGCGGTGGTAGTCGACCGGGCAGAGGCGCGAGCACACCACGGTGCCGCGCGCGTAGCGTTCGCCGAGCGCGCGATCCGCGACGAGCGCGGGGATGTCGAACGTCTGGCCCTTCGCGAAGATGCCCTTCACCGCCCCCGCGTCGGGGAAGCCGAGGTGCCGGCCATCGGCGGGCAGCACCGCCATCTCCGGGCGCGGGTCGATCGGGCGCGCCGAAGCCTTGAGCTTGCGGTAGAAGAACTCATTGAAGGTCCGGTAGGCCGACGGGTCCGGCTCCGCGAACTCCGACGGGTCGAGTTTGAAGTCGCGAATGAACGGAATCACGCGTTTGGCGCTCGTCGCCCGATCCGCCATGAACCCGTAGAAATCCGAGAAGACCGCGCGTTTCACGAGCGCGTGCAGCGTCATCTTCCCCAAGGGGTTGCCATAGATGCGCTTCAGCCAGGCCTCACCGAAGACCTGCTCGGTCTCGGTGCCGCCGGTGTGGCGATTGCGGAGGGTGATCGGGGCGTCGGCGTCCATGGGCGCAGATTTGTCAAAAAAGGTCTTCAAGGGAACCATTTATCTGTCAAAACGGTCTTTCCCCACGATGCCCCGCCTGGTCCTACCTTTCCTGCTGCTCGCCGCGGCCGTCAACGCCCAGCAGGGCAACTTCCGCAAGACGCCCGAGACCATCAAGGCCGAGGTCGAGGCCGAGGTCATCCGCGCCCGCTTGGAGCTGGGCTCCGCCCAGCGCATGCTGGCCCGCCTCCCGCTTTCCCTCGAGATGCGCAAACTGGAGACCGAGACGATGGTCCGCGCCGCCCGCGCCGACGCCGCCGCCGCCGAGACCGACGCCGAGCGCGCCCGGCTCGGCCTGACCGCCGCGCTCTCCGCCGCCCGCGCCGCCGTCGCCTCCGCCGACAAGGATCGCGCCCGCGCCGAGCTCGAGGTCGAGGCCCGCCTCGCCGCCGCCCAGGTCTCCGTCGAGTACGCCAAGGTCGCCAGCGTCGCGACCATCGCCCGCCTCCAGCAGAAGGCCGCGGAGGTCGCCACCGGCGCGAAGATGACCTACCCGAAGGACCCGCTCATCGACGGCGTCCTGCACATCAGCGACCGCCGGATCCCCTTCAACGGCGTCGTCAACGACCGCCTCGCCCGCGAGGTGACCTCCGCCATCGCGTTCTACAACGCGCAGGACAGCGAGGCCCCGATCTTCATCGTCATCGACCGTTCCCCGGGCGGTTCCGTGATGTCCGGCTACATGATCCTCCAGGCGATGGAGACCTCGAAGGCCCCGGTCTACGTCGTCGTGAAAGGCTACTGCGCGTCGATGGCCGCGATCGTGACGACCCTCGCCAAGCGCTCCTTCGTCTACCCGCAGACCATCGTGCTCCACCACCAGGCCTCCACCGGCGTCAGCGGCAACATGACGCAGATGCAGGAGCAGCTCAAGTGGAGCAAGGTCTGGTGCGAGCGCATCTTCATCAAGGTCGCCAACCGCATCGGCGTCCCGCTCGACGAGTTCGTCGCCAACATGTACAAGGCCACCTCGACCGGCGACTGGAAGGTCGTGGGCGACGAGGCCGGCCGCATGAAGTGGGTCACCGACGTGGTCGAACGCATGAACGAGGATGGCGTCACCGCCTCGGTCACGCCGCCGCCGCCCGCCCCGCTGCCCCAGTCCGGCTTCGGCGACACCGAGTCGAAGGCCGGCGCCAACGGCCGCGTCCGCGAGGAGCTCCCGCCGGCCGGCCCGTGCGACCTCTGGTGGGTCTACGACCCCCGCGTCGAGTACATCATCCGCTGAACCCCTTACCAACATCCCCTCCATGCAATCCCGCCCCGTCCTCCGCGCGCTCGCCCTGGCTTTCCTGGTCGCCGCGCCTGTCCTCGCCCAGTCGACCCGCCGCGTCGTCGTCGTCAATGGCGCCGCCCCCGCGGGCGCCCCGGCCTCCGCCCCGGCCGCGCCGGCGTCCGGCGGCCTGCCGACGTCCCAGCCCGGCCCGACCACCGTCGCCCCCGGCCCCGGCGTCAACCGCGAGGAACTCACGCCCGAGCAGAAGGCCGCGATGAAGGAGGTCGACCGCATGCGCGCCGAGAAGGCCCGCATCGACGCCGAGCTCGCCCTCGCCGAGGCCAAGCGCACCGAGGAGCTCGCGCCCCTCAACGCCGAGGCTTCCAAGCTCAACGCCGAGCGCGCCCTGCGCCTGGCCAAGGCCAACGCCGAGGCCGCCGCCCTCGAGGATGAACGCGCCAAGCTCGAGCGCCAGGCCGCCCTCGAGGCCGCCCGCTCCGCCGCCCGCCTGACCGAGCGCAACAACAAGATCCGCGAGCTCGAGGCCGAGGCCAAGCAGCTCCAGCTCGAGTCCGCCAACACCGTCGCCCGCCTGTCCAACGAGATCGCGCGCTACCAGAAGGAGGACGAGGCCCGCAAGGTCGCCAGCAAGGCCAAGCCGAAGTACCTCAAGGACCCGCTCGTCGACGGCACGCTCTACATCAGCGACCGCCGCATCGCCTTCAACGGCGCCGTCACCGAGCAGCTCGCCGACTACGTCTGCCAGCGCATCAATTTCTACAACAACCAGTCCTCCGAGTTCCCGATCTTCATCGTGGTCGACAACAGCCCGGGTGGCTCCGTCGCAGCCGGCTACCAGATCCAGAAGGCCATGGCCGCGTCCAAGGCCCCCGTCCATGTGGTGGTGAAGGGCTTCGCGGCCTCGATGACCGCGGTCATCGCCACCCTCGCGGAGCGCTCGTACTGCTACCCCAACACGATCATCCTGCACCACCAGGTCTCCAACACCATGCGCGGCAACATGACCGTGCTCAAGGAACAGATCGAGTTCACCAACCGCTGGTTCGAGCGCCTCGGCACCCCGGTCGCCAAGAAGATGGGCCTCACGCTCCCCGAGTTCGTGAAGCAGATGTACGCCAACGATTCCACCGGCGACTGGCAGGCCTTCGGCGAGAAGGCCAAGGAGCTGAAGTGGATCGACCATGTCGTCGAGCGCATCGAGGAGACCGCCATCCTCGACCTCCTGCCGCCCGCCCAGGCCACGTCCGTCACCATCCGCCCGCCCCAGTCCGAGATCTCCGGCGTGACCGCCAAGTCCGACGACAAGGGGCGTACGTACTTCGAGCTGCCGCCGCTCTCGAACCCGTTCGATGCTTGGTGGATCTACGACCCGCAGGGTCTCTTCCGCGCCCGCTGAGGTAATCGGTGGGTTTTGAGCCCGTGAACCAAGGGCCGCTCCTCCGGGGGCGGCCCTTTTTCATTTGCTCGGAACCTGCCGTTACGCTGACTGTCCCCATCCCCATGCGCACCCCGACGCTTCTGGCCTTGTTGGCCGCCACCACCGTGTCCTTCGCCGCCGAAGACGGCGCCCAGGTCTACAATTCCCTGTGCGTCGCCTGCCACGGTCCCGACGGCAAGGGTCTCAACGGCCTGCCGCCGCTCGTGGGCAGCGACTGGCCCAAGGGCGCGCCCGAACGCTCGATCAAGATCGTGCTCAACGGCCTGACCGGCCCGGTCGACGTCGCCGGCAAGACCTACAACATCGACATGCCTCCGCAGGGCGCCGTGCTCAGCGACGAGAAGATCGCCGCCGCGCTCACGTACGTCCGCAAGACCTTCGCGGGCGGCGCCGGCGCCGTCACCCCGGCCCAGGTGAAGGCCGTCCGCGCCGCCACCGCCGCGCGGACCACGCCGTGGACCGCCGCCGAACTGCTGAAGGACCACCCCTTCCCGCCCGCCAAGACCGCCCTCGTGAACCTCGTGGGCACGATGTACAAGGGCGAGTGGAAGGAATTGCCTGATTTCGCCAAGCTCAAGCCCGCCCAGATCGAGGACGAGAACTCCGGCATCGTCAGCCCGTCCCAGTCCGGCCTGAAGGATGGTTTCGCGATGGTCTGGACCGCCCAGTTCCAGGCGCCCGAGGAGGGTAAGTACACCTTCGTCTTCGACTGCGACGACTTCGGCGCGCTCTACGTCAACGGCGAGCGCGTGGCCGAGGTCAAGGGGATCGGTCCCGTGGGCGGTCGGCGCAAGGAAGTCCCGGTGATGCTCAAGGCCGGGCTCGTCCCGTTCCGCCTTGAGTACGTGGAGTACGCCGGCCAGGAGGTCATCGTGCTCGGCTACAAGGGCCCGAAGGACAAGGATTTCAAGTGGCTGTCCGACACCAAGGGCGGCGGCGCGAAGGCCGCGGCGAAGCCCCGCACCCCGATCCCGATCGAGGCCAAGGACGGCTACGCCGCCAGCTACCGCAACTTCATCGCGGGCACGACCCCGCGCGCGCTCGGCTTCGGCTTCCCCAACGCCACCAACCTCGCGTACAGCGCCGATGACTGCGGCGTGGAACTGCTCTGGACCGGCAAGTTCATGGATGGCGCGCATCACTGGACCGATCGCGGCGCGGGCAACGAGCCCCCGGCCGGCGAAGGCGTGGTGAAGGTCTCCGACGGCTTCGCGGTCGCCGGTCCGTCCGCCCCGAGCGGCGCGATCGTCGCCTACCGCGGCAACAAGGCCGACGAGTTCAAGGCCGTGCCGGTCGCCGCCGAGTTCAAGGGCTACCAGCTCGACAAGGCCGGCAACCCGACCTTCAAGGTCGCGGGCGAAGGGTTCGCCTTCACCGATGGCTGGACGCCCGCGGGCGCCGGGGCCCTGACCCGCACGCTCACCGCCTCCGGCGACAAGCCCGTCACCGTCACGCTCGCCCGCGGCCTCGCCGTCGCGGCGAAGGACGGCGCCTTCGAGGTCGGCCCGCGCCTCGTGATCCGCGCCAACTCGGGCGTCGCGCCCGTCCGCTCCGGCGAGGAGCTCACCCTCACGCTGAAGCCCGGCGAGTCCGCCGTCCTCGGCTACTCCCTCCGCTGAACCTCCCGCGCACCCTTACCATGAAAAAACTCACCCTCACTCTGCTGGCCTTGCTCGCCCTCGCCCCGTTCGCGGAGGCGCAAGGGAAGAAGAAGGCGGACGGCAAGGCTCCGGCCGCCAAGAAGGCCCCCGCCGGCCCCGAGGTCCTCGCCCTGCAGGACCAGTATTATGAGCGCGCGCAGATCCCGACCCCGCCCGGCGAGGTCGTCGAGGTCTCGTCCATCGCCCTCCTGCCCGGCAAGAAGGTCGCCATCGCCACCCGCCGCGGCGACGTCTGGATCTGCGAAGGCGCCTACGAGGCCGACCTCTCCAAGGTGAAGTGGACCAAGTTCGCCTCCAACCTGCACGAGCCGCTCGGCATGTTCTACAAGGACAAGTCGCTCTTCCTCACGCAGCGCCCGGAGTTCACGCGGCTGACCGACACCGATGGCGACGGCAAGGCCGACGTCTTCGACACGATCTGCTCCAAGTGGGGCATCAACGGCGACTACCATGAGTACGCCTTCGGTTCCGAGCCCGACAAGGACGGCAACGTCTGGATGGTGCTCTGCCTCACCGGTTCCTTCCACGCCTACTCGCCGTGGCGCGGCTGGTGCGTGCGCGTCACCCCCGAGGGCAAGATGATCCCGACGGCCTCGGGCATCCGATCGCCCGGCGGCATCGGCGCCAACGAGAAGGGCGATATGTTCTACACCGACAACCAGGGGGTTTGGAACGGCTCCTCCTCGCTCAAGTGGCTCCGCCCCGGTTCCTTCCAGGGCAACCCCACCGGCAACAAGTCGGCCGCGCTGCTCGGTTTCCCGGCCCCGCCCGAACCGCAGAGCGGCTCGCGCATCCTGACCGAGCGCCTGAAGTTCCCCGAGTTCGTCCCGCCGGCCGTCATCCTTCCGCACGGGAAGGTCGGCAACTCCCCCTCGGGCATCGCCTGCGACATGACCAAGGGCAAGTGGGGTCCCTGGGCCAATCAGATGTTCGTCGGCGAGCAGACCGCCTCGCAGGTCCAGCGCATCAACCTCGAGGTCGTGAACGGCCTCTACCAGGGCGCGGTCTTCCACTTCCTGCAGGGTTTCGAGGCCGGCCTCGTCCCGGTGCGCATGGATCAGGAAGACGGCACGCTCTTCATCGGCGGCACCAACCGCGGCTGGGGTTCGCGCGGCTCGCAGCCCTTCACCTTCGAGCGCGTGCGCTTCAAGGGCAAGGTGCCCTTCGAGATGCATGACATCTCCGCGCGCGCCGACGGCTTCGAGGTGACCTTCACGCACCCGGTCGACCCCGCCACCGCCGGCGATGTCGCCAGCTACTCGCTCGATACCTTCATCTACATCTACCAGTCCGCCTACGGCAGCCCCGAGGTCGACCAGACCAAGCCGACCGTGAAGTCGGCCACCGTCTCGGCCGACGGTCTCAAGGTGCGCCTCGTCGTCGACGGTCTCGTCCGCGGCCACATCCATCACCTCGTCGCGGACGGCGTCCGCAACAAGGCCGGCGACGCCCTCTGGCACAACGAAGGCTGGTACACCCTGAACGAGATCCCGGCCGCCAAGTGACGCGACCGGAGGGCCGGGGCCCGGGATAGGGCTTGGGCCAGAGAAGGAAAGAGGGGCGCCGCAAGGCGCCCTTTTTTTAGCGGTTAGGGGTTGGCGGTTAGCGGTAAGGGGATGAAGAGGGGATGGTGGTTGGCGGTTAGGGGTTAGTGCATGGCGATTTCTCCGTTAAGCGGTCCGGTCCAAGCAGACAGGCTCCACCTGTCGGACCCATCTCCGAACAGGAGAAGCGGACTCTCTCTGTCCGCCAACCGCTTGCGATTTTCACCCAACCGCTAACCGCTATCCCCTAACCGCCTTCGTCATCTCTCTCTCATGCACCCAACCGAGCATATAAGGGCCCTTTGCCCTAAGTGAACACGGTTGCCAAGGTGGCCTGATTTTGGGAAACCCAGTCATACCCCCACCTGCTTATGAACATCACCTGGATTGATTGGGTCATCGTCGCTGCCTCGATCCTCATCTGTTTCGTCCCCGCGCTCTTCTACGCGAAGCGCTCGGGCGAAAGCACCTCCGAGTTCTTCGCCTCCGGTCGTTCCGTGCCGTGGTGGCTCGCCGGCCTCTCGATGGTCGCGACGACCTTCTCGTCCGACACCCCGAACTGGGTCACCGAGCAGGTCCGCAAATACGGCGTCGCCGGCAACTGGCAGTGGTGGGCCTTCGTCCTCACGGGCGTCGCCACCGTCTTCTTCTTCGCCCGTCTCTGGCGCCGCTCGGGCGTCATGACCGACCTCGAGTTCTACGAGC
>JBEGOO010000268.1:0-3187 GCA_041182045.1 Verrucomicrobiota bacterium | reverse complement strand
GTAGGACTTGCCGCTGGCGACCTCGATGACGCGTCCGAGCAGGTTGATGGCGTTGTTGTTATAGGTCCACTTGCTGCCGGGCTGGTCGGTCAGGGGCTTCTTGGCGTAGGCGTCGCACATCTCGACGAACGGCATGGTGTCGACGGGCTGGTTCGGCGGCGTGGCCGGAGCGGTGTCGATGCCGCTGGTGTGGGTGAGGAGATCCTTGACGGTCACGAGGCGCTGCGGGGCGACGAGGCCCTGCGCGGTTTTTACCTGGAGGCCCTTGAAGGCCGGGACATATTTCTCGAGCGGGTCGTCGAGCTTCACCTTGCCTTCTTCGACGAGCATCATGACGGCCATCGCGGTCATGGGCTTGGTCATCGAGGCGATCCAGAACATGGAGTCCTTGCTCATCGACCGCTTCTTGGCGACGTCCGCCAGGCCGAAGGCTTCCCAGGCGATGATGCCGTCCGGGCCGACCACGGCGGTCACGGCCCCGCTGATCTCGTCTTCGTCGACGAAGTGCTGGAGCGCGAAGGCGGTCACCGCCGGCTGGTCATCCGGCATGGGCTTGTCGGGCTTGCAGCCGGTCAGGAGCAAGAGGCCGAGGACGAGGCTCAGGAGACGCATAGGTATGGTCGGAAGATGGGCGAAGGCCGCGGGGGATAAAGGATGAAAAGGGATAGAGGACTGAATCGAGGGCAGATGACTGCATCGAGGACAGATCGAGACAGCTCGCTCAAAGGGAAACCGGAGACCGGGAATAATGCTTCGGCCTTCTGTCCCCAAGCCAACCTCCGGTCTCCCTCGTCTGCCCCCCATTAAGCCCTGCCTCCCTTGTCCACTCGTCAACTTGCCAACCGGCCAGCTAGTCCGCCTCTTCTGGTCAACCGAGCCTCTGAGCCTCCGGGCCTCTCGTTTGCCTCTCCCCTTGCTTCTGCTTCGCAGCAGTTCACCATGCCAGCCGTACCCCCTTTGTAGCTAACCATGCGCTTCCTCCGCCATCTTTACGTCCAAGTGCTGATCGGGGTCGTGGTCGGCGGTCTCATCGGCGCCTTCTATCCGGGCTTCGGCTCGGAACTGAAACCGGTCGGCGACGCGTTCGTCGCGCTGATCAAGATGCTGATCGGGCCGATCATCTTCACGACGGTCGTGGTCGGTCTCGCCGGGATGTCGGACCTGAAGCAGGCGGGCCGCGTCGGTCTCAAGGCTTTCGTCTATTTCGAGGTCGTCACGACGCTGGCCTTGGTGGTCGGCCTGATCGTCGCCAACGTCTTCACGCCCGGGGCCGGCATCCATGCCACGGCCGCGAGCCTGCAGGCGAAGGCTTCGTCCGTCGCGGCTTATGAGACCGCCGCGCACGGGCAGGGGGTCGTCGAATTCCTGCTGCACCTGATCCCGAAGACGTTCTTCAGCGCCTTCGTCGAAGGCGATGTCCTGCAGGTCCTGCTCCTCTCCTTGCTCTTCGGCGTGGCGCTGGGTCGCCTGGGCGACCATGGCCGCCCGGTGCTCAATCTGCTCAACGAGGTCTCCCGCGTCTTCTTCGGCATCGTCAGCATCGTCACCCAGCTCGCCCCGCTCGCGGCCGCGGGCGCGATGGCCTTCACCATCGGCAAGTATGGCCTCGGCTCGCTCCTCCAGCTCGGCCAGCTGATGCTCTGCGTCTACCTGACTTCGGCGATCTTCGTCTTCCTCGTCCTGGGCTCCGTCGCCCGCGCCTGCGGCTTCAGTCTCTGGAAGATCCTCCGCCTCATCAAGGAGGAGCTGGCCATCGTGCTGGGGACGTCTTCTTCGGAGTCGGCCTTGCCCGGCCTGATGGCCAAGATGGAAAAGGTCGGCTGCGCCCGGCCCACGGTCGGGCTCGTGGTGCCCGCCGGCTATTCCTTCAACCTCGATGGGACGTGCATCTACCTGACGATGGCCGCGCTTTTCATCGCCCAGGCCACCGACACGCCGATGACGCTCGCCCAACAGCTTGGCCTGCTTGCGGTATTGTTGATCACCTCGAAGGGCGCCGCCGGGGTCACGGGCAGCGGTTTCATCACGCTCGCCGCCACGCTCGCGACGACCGGACATGTGCCCGTCGCCGGCATCGCGCTCATCCTCGGCGTCGACCGCTTCATGTCCGAAGCCCGCGCCATCACCAATTTCATCGGCAACGCCGTCGCCACCCTCGTCATCTCCAAATGGAACGGGGATTTCGACGAGACCAAGGGCGGGGAAGTATTGAGGTAGGACGCGGACGCTTCGCCTCGAGCGTGGGGAGCGGATGATGGGATACGCAAGGTAGGGCCGACCATCCTTGGTCGGCCGCGGTCGAGCAGGGATGCTCGACCCTACCCGATGCCTCCCCCTGCCACCCGTCGCTTGAATCGCTGCAGCTTTCAGTTCCACCGAGCCTCTGAGCCTCCAGGCCTCTAGTGTGCACCCTTGCCCCCTTGTCACCTTGCCCACGTGCCCCCTATCGGGTGCTACTTCTTCCCCTTCTTCGGGTCGCCAAAAATCCCCGCCCTCGGCAACGTCACCATCTTGAATTCGCCCCCGGAAGCGGCGACGCAGCGCTTGTATAGGTCCTGCGGTTCCTTGGAGGTCGAATAGATATACAGCCGCGGGGCCTTGTGGTCCGTCGCGAGCGCGAAGGTGTTCACCCAGCGGTCTTCCCAGGCCTTCTCGGCGTCGGTGCGGCTGTCGCTGTCTTTCTTGAGGTCGGCGTCAAAGACGAGCTGCGGGATGGTGTTTCCCTTGGATCGGTATTGGACGATGCCGTCCTCGAAGTCCGAGAAGATGACGATGGCGTCGTATTGCTTCTGCGAGAGCATGACGTCGATCCAAGCGCCGACGCCGCCGGTGCGGAACTGCGCGTCCTTGCCGTTGAGGAGGTTGCGGCCGCCCGGGCTGAACTTACCGGGGTCGTTGGCGGACATGCGTCGGCCGCCGTTACGGTTGGCCGCGATCTGCTCGACGGTCTCGATCGGGTATTTCTGGTTGGGCTTACCGCCCACGACTTCGCCGTCCAGGTTCAGGTTGAAGATGCCGTAGTAGCGGAAGACGTCGGCGCTGGGGAACTGCTCCTTGATCTGCTTCTCGACGCCGGCGAGGTAGGGTTCCATCGACGCCGAGTTGTCGAAATAGACCGCGATGTGCGCGGCGCTGATCTTCATGCCCATCACCGAACGCCCGGTGAAGTTCTTGCCGCCTTTGCCGA
>JBEGOO010000267.1:0-3596 GCA_041182045.1 Verrucomicrobiota bacterium | reverse complement strand
ACGGCCAGGAAGTGAAGGCCCAGCACCCCTACCTCGCCTCGCCGAAGACCCGCAGCTGGCTGGCCGGCACCAAGGACGCCGACGTGAAGAACCTCACCATCAACGGCGCCAAGGTCGAAGCCAAGAAATGATGCGCCTTCTCGCCCTGTTCCTCGCCCCGCTCGCGGCCCTCGCCGCCGAGAAGCCGAACATCATCCTCATCTACTCGGACGACCATGGCTGGGCTGATCTCGGCGTCCAAGGCTCCGACCAGGACATCCGGACGCCGAACCTCGACGCCATGGCCCGAGACGGTGTGCGCTTCACCCGCGGCTACGTCACTGCGCCCCAGTGCGTACCCTCCCGCGCCGGCGTGCTCACCGGTCGCTATCAGCAGCGCTTCGGCGTCGAAGATAACAACAAGGGGCCCTTGCCGCTCGCCGAACTGACCATCGCCGAACGCCTGAAGGCGGCGGGTTACGTCACCGGACAGGTCGGCAAGTGGCATCTCGACCTCATGGGCGGCAAGAAAGGCGAGAAGTTCCTGCGGGTGTCGGCCGAACACATGCCCCACGCACAAGGCTTCGACGAATACTTCCGAGGGGAGATGCGGCAGTTCCTCGCCTCGCACGACCTGCAGGGCACGCCGTTCGCTGGCAACGCGCCGCACCTCGTCGCCGACAACCGCTTCCGCGTCGTCGTGCAGACCGAAGCCGCCCTCTCCTTCCTCGATCGCCGTACCGCCAAGCCAGAGCAGCCGTTCTTTCTCTACCTCGCTTACTACGCACCACACGTCCCACTGGAGTCGCCAGAACCCTGGTTCTCCAAGACTTCCCCCGAACTACCCAAGGAACGCCGACAAGCTTTGGCGATGATGGCGGCGATGGACGAAGGCATCGGACAACTCCGCGCCAAGCTCAAGGCGATGGGACAGGACAAGAACACGCTCATCTTCTTCATCGGAGATAATGGCGCCCCGCTGGGCAAAGCCTGGGACGGCTCGCTGAACACCCCGCTCATCGGCCAGAAAGGCATGCTCGCCGAAGGCGGTATCCGGACGCCGTTCGTGGCGACCTGGCCCGCCCGCCTTCCCGCCGGCAAGACGTACGATCAGCCCGTCAGCAGCCTCGACGTCGCCGCCACGTCCGTGGCGGCCGCGGGCCTGCCGATAGCCCCGGAACTCGACGGCACGGATCTCGCGCCCTTCGCCGCCGGACAGAACACCGGTGCGCCGCATGAGCGTCTCTTCTGGCGCTGGGGCTCGCAGGCCGCGGTGCTGGAGCACCCATGGAAGCTCGTCCGCCTCGGCGACCGAGAGGAGATGCTTTTCGATGTGACGCTGCCCGACGGCGAGAACCTCACCAAGAATCAGGCCAAGAGCCGGCCGGAGATCGTCGCCCGCCTTCGCCAGGCGCTCAAGGACTGGAGCGACACGCTCACTCCCCCTGGCCTGCCTACGAGCCTGGACCCACATCACGAAGGCATGTTCGCGGAACACGGAGTCATCACGGCTTCCGCCAACGCTGCGCCGCGCAAAAACGAACCTGCCGGTGCGATCCAGGGCTGGCTCTGCCGCAACGGCACCATCGCCCTAAAGGATGGCGCCCTGACTCTCACCGCAGACCCCAAGGCCGCGAAGAACGCCAAGCCGTTCCTCGCCAAGACCGGCCTCGCGCTCAACGGCCCGGTTACCGCCCTCATCAAAGCGGACGCCAAGGCCGCCTCCGCCTGCTCGCTCAGCTGGCGCACCAAGGAACAGCCCGACTTCCTGCCCGCGAACCTCGTCCGCTTCACCCTGCCCGCCGGCAGTTCGGAGCAGAGCATCGCCTTGCCCGTCGACGGCCAAGCCATCCACGTCCGTTTGAACTTAGGCGACCAGGCCGATGGCCTGCGCCTCCGCTCGATCGAGCTCCGCCCGGCCAAAGGCCCCCCGGACAAGGCTCAGTTCTGAACCTCAGCCCACCCCTGCCCCTACCTGCATCTCTCCAGCCCATGCGCCTACTCGCCCTGTTCCTCGCCCCGCTGGCGGCCCTCGCCGCGGACCAACCGAACATCATCTTCATCCTCGCCGACGACCTTGGCGCGCATGACCTCGGCTGCTTCGGCAGCACCTTCCACGAGACCCCGAACCTCGATCGCCTGGCCAAGCGCGGCACGCGCTTCACGCAGGCCTACGCCGCCAGCCCGCTCTGCTCGCCCACTCGCTCAAGCATCCTCGTCGGCCAATACCCAGCTCGCACTGGCATCACCGCGCCGGTCTGCCACCTGCCGACGGTGCTGCTCGAGAAACGCCTAGCCGAGAACGAGAACGGCAAGACCCGCGTGCTCGTCGCCGACAGCCTGACGCGCCTCCGGCCGGAATACTTCACCTTGGCCGAAGCCTTCAAGGAAGCCGGCTACGCGACCGCGCACTTCGGAAAGTGGCACCTCGGGCATAACCTCAAGCCAGCGGACCATTACGAACCGAAGGACCAGGGCTTCGATTCCGACTTCCCCCACACGCCCAGCGCACCCGGACCGGGCGGCGGCTACCTCGCCCCTTGGAAGTTCATCAAGGATCCGACCATCACCGATACCGCCGGCGTGAACATCGAGGACCGCATGTCCCAGGAGGCCGCGAAATACATCGCCTCGCACAAAGGTAAGCCGTTCTACCTCAACTACTGGGCCTTCTCTGTCCACTCTCCGTGGAACGCGCGTGCGGATTACATCGAGCATTTCAAGGCCAAGGCAGACCCGAAGAACCAGCAGCATAACGCCCTGTATGCGGCGATGGTGAAGTCCCTCGATGACGGCATCGGCCGTCTCCTGCAGGCCGTCGACGACGCCGGCATCGCCGACAACACGATCATCGTCTTCTATTCCGACAATGGCGGCTACGCCTACCCGCCCAAGAAGACCGACCCGGACGGCTACGCCGAGATTCCGGCGACCAGCAACCTGCCCCTTCGCAGCGGCAAGGCCTCGCTCTACGAAGGCGGCACCCGCGAACCCTTCCTCTTCGCGTGGCCGGGTAAGGCCAAGGCCGGCGAGACCAGCGACATCCTCTTCCAGTCGGTCGACTTCTATCCGACCTTGCTCTCGCTCGCCGGACTGAAGCCGCGCGCGGGCCTCAAGCTCGACGGTCACGACCAGTCGAAGGCCCTGCTTGGCGGAGATTCGCCACGCGACCGTGTCTTCTGCCACTTCCCGCACGGCAACGCCACGCGCGACTCCGTCATGGATGGTTTCTACGCCGGCACTTACGTGCGCAAGGGCGACTGGAAGCTCATCCGCTTCTACGCACGCAACGATGACGGCTCCGATGACCTCGAACTCTACGACCTTAAGAACGATCTCGGCGAACGCCGCAACCTCGCCAAGGAGAAACCCGAGCTCGTGCAGGAACTCAACGGACTCATCACCGGCTTCCTCAAGGACACCGAAGCCGTCATCCCGAAGGTGAATCCTAACTTCGGCAAGGCCGCGCCCAAGGCACCGGCCAAAAAGAAAACCTTGGCGCCCGACGACCTTCCCGGCGGCTGGAAGAACCGCGCCGGCAAGGCTTCGGTCATCGAAGGCGCCCTGCACATCGAATCCAAGGGAGCTGACTCCTTCATCGGCGTCGGCGCCGGCCT
>JBEGOO010000266.1:0-2917 GCA_041182045.1 Verrucomicrobiota bacterium | reverse complement strand
GCTTCCTGGTGCTGGTGCCGACCGGCGTCATCCCCCTCGCGGAACTGAAAGCCGGCCAGTACCGGGGCTTCGGCCCGATCGGGCACCTCCCCCGCTGGCCGCAGTTCGCCCTGGCCTTCCTCCTTGGGGACTTTCTGTTGTATTGGATCCACCGCTGGTTCCATGGCAAGCAGCTCTGGCGCTTCCATGCGGTGCACCATAGTTCCGAACAGCTCGACTGGTTGAGCGGCGTGCGGGCGCACCCGGTGAACGACGTGATCGCGAACGCCCTGCTGGTCTTCCCCTTCATCCTGTTGGGCTTCGACCCGGTGGCGGCCGCGTCCGCCGGCCCGGCCCTCGGGGTCTTCGCGCTGCTCGGCCATGCCGACGTCGATTGGGACTGGGGTCCGTTCCGCCATGTCATCGCCTCGCCGGTCTACCACCGCTGGCACCACTCGAAGGACCCCGCCGCCATCGACAAGAACTTCGCGGGCTTCCTCCCGCTCTGGGACATCCTCTTCGGCACGCATTACATGCCCAAGGACCGGAAGCCGCAGGACTTCGGCATCCACGAGCCGGTCGAGCACACCGTGCTCGGGCTGCTCAAGCACCCGTTCAAGCCGACCTCCGTCGGCTTCGGCCAAGACCCGGCGGCGAGCGATAAATCCTCCTCGCCGGAAAGTTGAAACTTGGAAGTCCCGCCGGGCGGCGTTTTGCTGGGGAGGTGTCCGCCACCCGCGAGTCGTCCGATCGAGCCTTCCGCTGGCTGCAAGGGTTCGGCCTGTTCGTCGCCGCCCTGACCATGGTCACCGGGATCTGGCTGACCGCGCAAGGCGGCCAAGTCTACCTCGGTACCCTGCCCGACCCTTTCGACCGCAAGGTCTTCGCCGCCCAAGCCCTCGGTCTGCCGGCTTCCGCCTGCGGCGTCGGAATCGCCCTCCTCGCCGGTCGCGGCCGCCCGTGGAATCCCTGGCGGGTGACCGCGGCGGCGCTGGCCCTGCTGAACGCCGGCAACCTCGTCGCCTGGGTCGTCCTCGACCTGCTGAAAAGCGGCGCCATCCGTTTCTGACATGCCCGGCCCCCTCGTCCTCGTCACCCGCGGCAGCCCGCTGGCCCTCCAGCAGACCCGCGACGCCGCCGCCCGCCTCGAGGCCGCGCTTGGCGTGACCACCGAGGTCCGCATCCTCACCACGACCGGGGACCGCCAGGCCGCCTGGTCGCTGGAGAAGCAAGGCGGTAAGGGCCTGTTCACCGCCGAGCTCGAGCAGGCGTTGCTGCGCGGCGAGGCCGACCTCGCGGTGCATAGTTCCAAGGACCTGCCGACCGAGATGCCCGCGGGCCTGGAGATCGCCGCCTGCCTGCCCCGCCAGGATGCGCGCGACGTGCTCATTCGCCGCGTCGACGTGCCCAGCCCGCGCCGCATCGCGACGGGCAGCCCCCGTCGGCGCGCCCAAGGGCGGCTGACCTTCCCCGACGCCGAGTGGACGGAGCTGCGCGGTAACGTGGACACCCGTCTGAAGAAGCTCGCGAACGGCGACGCCGACGCCTCCTACCTCGCGGCCTCCGGGCTCGATCGTCTCGGCATCACCGGCTGGGCGGGCCTCGCCTTCGAGCGCGTCGACCTCGCCCGCATGGTGCCCGCCGCCGGCCAGGGCGCCGTCGCCCTCCAATGCCGCGCCGGCGAGTCAGCCCGCTTCGCGGCCGCCGGCTGCGTGCGCACGACCTTCGCGGTGACGGTCGAGCGCCTCTTCCTCGCGAAGCTCGGCGAGGGCTGCCACACGGCCTTCGCCTGCCACCACGCCGCCGGACGCATCGCCCTCTTCCGGGATGATTTCGGCCGCCGCGACCTCGACTTCCCCGCCACCGACCTGCCGGCCGCCGACGCCCTCGCCGACCGCATCCTCCGCGACCTCCGCCTCCGCCCATGAGCAAACTTCCCCTCCGCGACCGCCTGGTCGTCCTCACCCGTCCCGAAGGGAAAAGCGCCGAATGGCGGACGGTCCTCGCCGAGGCCGGCGCGGCCGTCAACGAGCTGCCCCTCATCGAGATCACCTTCGAGCCCGACCAGGACGTCCTCGCCGACGTCCTCGACACGATGGGCGAGTACGACTGGATCGTGTTCACCAGCGCCAACGGCGTGCGCGGTTTCTTCGACCGCTTCTTCCAGCGCTACTCCGACATCCGCTCGATCGGCGGCGTGCGTTTCGCGTGCGTGGGTCCCGCCACGGAGAAGGCCCTGCGCGCCTACCACCTCGACGCCGACCTCGTCGCGGGCCAGGCCGACGCGCTCGCGCTGGGCCGCGAGCTGATGACGAAGTTCAACGTGGAGAACCAGAAGCTGGTCATCGCCACGGGCAACCTCGCCGGCCCCGAGCTGCCGCGCCTGCTGATGGAGGAAGGCCTCGCCATCGTCGATATCCTCAAGGTCTACTCGACCGACCAGAAGTCCGTGGCCGAGGCCCCGGAGGCCGCGGAGTTCCGCCGCCGCGGCGCCGATGCGCTTGTCTTCGCCAGCCCTTCCGCGGTCGAATCCTTCCTGCAACAGGCGGCCTCGCTGCGGCCCGACGTCGGCGCCCGCCAGCCGAAGGTCGTCGCGGTGGGCCCCACGACCGCCGACGCGGTGCGTCGCGCCGGCATCCCGCTGGCGGCGACCGCCGCCGCGCCCACGGCCAAGGCGATCCGCGACGCGGTGATCGCCGCCCTCGGATGATCGGCGACATCACCATCAAGGTCTGCGGGATCACCCGCGCGGCCGATGCCGCGTCGATGCGCGCGGCCGGCGCGGATTACCTCGGGGTGAACCTCTGGGCGGGCTCCCCCCGCCACGTCCCCGCCGACCGCCGACCGGCCCTGCTGCGCGAGATCCCGGCGGCCGGGCGCGTCGCGGTGACGGTGAACCCGACGGTGGCGGATTTCCGGGCCGCGTTGGCGGAGGGCT
>JBEGOO010000265.1:0-4406 GCA_041182045.1 Verrucomicrobiota bacterium | reverse complement strand
GATCGCGAGGATCGCCTCGGCGCCCGCGGGCATCCGCCAGCGGATCACGAGCGGCACGCGGCCCGGGCGGCCGAACAGGTTCCAGTCGTGGCCCTCGACGCCGCAGTCGCCGTCGCCGGCGCGCAGCAGCGCGAGGTCATAGCCGAACAGGTCGACGAACACCTGGAAGAGCGGGTCGAAGTCGACGGCCAGCTCGGCGGTCTTCGCGGCGCTCAGCGGGCTCATCGTCTCCCCGGCCAGGTGGCGCAGCGGGCGGTCCTTCGTCGCCAGGGCGACGTCGAGGGTGAGGATGAAACCGCGGGTCGGTTCGAAGGTCTTGCGGATGATCTCGGTGGGGATGGATTGGAGGGTTAGCATGGTATAAATAGGGTCCCCCAATCCAAAACTATGCCCCCCGCGATTGTCGCACGGATCGTCCGGAAACAGCCTTAAATCCACGCCCGCGGGTTCGCCGCGTGGCGCTTAAGTTGCGAAAAAACGCGCGGACCTCGCCGGATCACCCCCGATTTACCCGTCCCACGAACCCCCGACCAGCCTCCCGACAACCCCTGTTTATTGGCTCAACTGCGGTCGCAGGGAAGAGAGGAGGAGGAAGCAGGGACAGGGGACACGCTAGCAAGGGTCGAAAGAGGCATAGCTGGCACGCTGGCTAGTTGACACGTGGGCAAGGGGCGTAGCTCTTGCCTCTGACATCGCGCGCCCCGCGCGCGGGTAGGGGCAGCACCGCGTGCTGCCCTAGCTGTCTCCAGGTAGGGACCAGCGTCCCTGCTGGTCCGCGGCCCAGGCATGGGGTCTGGCTTCATCTCGCGCAGCGATGATGTGCCTGACCCGTTGCCGCCGGCCGATCCAGCCGACCGAGGACGGTCAGCCCTACCGGAGATACAGAGGGGGCACGTGGGCAAGGCGGGAATGAGCAGATGACATGCTGGCCGGTTGACACGTGGGCAAGGGGCGTACCAGTGGCCGCTGACATCGCGCGCCCCGCGCGCGGGTAGGGGTGGCGATATCGCCGGAATCCCCCCAGGTGACGACGCCAACTTCATTATTTTATTATTTTTATTGAATAAAAAATCTTGCCCGCCTTGAGCCGGATGCCCACGGTTGATCGTCATGAAACTGCCGCCCTTCCTCCTGCTGACCCCTCTCCTGCTGGTCGGCTGCCTCAACCCCCAGGATGTCCATGATAGCGTCAAGCGGGACGACAAGGCCACGATCTCCGTCGGCGCCGCCCAACGCAGCGTCAAGGTCGGCATGACCAACGCCGCTGTCGCCGAAGCCCTCGGCTCGCCCAACATCCTATCCACGGACGAGGAAGGCCGGGAGGTCTGGATCTACGATCGCGTGACCACCTCGGTCCGCGCGACCGCCGCCAACGGCCCCTTGACCCTCTTTGTCGGCGGTTCGGCCGCCGCCGCGGAGCGCTCGCAGAGCACGCTGACCATCATCGTCAAGTTCGACAAGGGCGGGAAGGTCCGCGACCTGGCCTACCATACCTCCAAGTTCTAAGCCGTGCGCCTCCTCGCCCTTTGCTGCCTCTCCTTGCTGGTCGTCGGTTGCCAGACCGGCATCCCTGAGGACGCCCTCGCGCTCAAGCCCGACTCCCTCGAACGTCGCCAGCTCGAATCTCGGCGGTTCATCGGTGGCAAGGAGGCCGACATCCTCGCCGCTTGTTCCGGGGTAGGCCAGGACATGGGCTTCACCATCGACGAATCCGAGACCAAGCTTGGCGTGCTCGTGGCCTCCAAGACGCGCGAGGCCAGCGACGCGGGCTCGCGCTTCGCCATGGCGGTGCTTTTTGGCGCGAATGCCGCCAACTCGATGGACAAATCCCAGAAGATCCGCCTTTGCATCGTCGTGAAGCCGGTCGCCGGCAAGGAAGGGCAGGAGTGGGTCGTCCGCGCGACGTTCCAGCGCATGGTCTGGAACAGCTACGGTCAGCTCACCCGCCTCGAGGGCCTGAGCGAACCGGAGCTCTACCAGCAGTTCTTCGAGAAACTCTCGAAGTCCGTCTTCCTCGAAGCCCAGAAAATCTAACCCATGCTCCCCCGTCTCTGCCTCCTCGCCGCCGCCCTTGCCATCGCCGGGTGCGCGCACAATTCCACCGAATCGGCCCTCGAGGTCGGCGCGAACCAGGTCCAACTGCGCCAGATCCAGAGCCGCGCCTTCGACACCACCGACAAGGCGAAGACCCTCCGCACGGTCATCGCGACCTTGCAGGACCTCGGCTTCGTCATCGATAAGGCCGACCTCGAGCTGGGGTCGATCACCGCGACCAAGCTCGATGGTTATGCCCTGCGCATGTCCGTCACCGTCCGTCCCCGCAACGCCAAGCAGTTGCTGGTGCGGGCCAACGCCCAGTACCAGGAAGCCGCGGTCACCGACCCGGCGCCCTACCAGGCTTTCTTCGGCTCGCTCTCCAAGGGCATGTTCCTGACGGCGCAGAACGTGGACTGACGCGGGCATCGGTCCCGTCCCCCGGGCGCGGCTTCGGCCGCGCCCGTTCGTTTGGAGGGGGTCGCTGTTTTGTTGTAGATTTATTGTTTACATCTTTCCGGAGTATGCGTTGATTTGGTTCCCCCATGAAAACCACCCCGATCCTGCTCCTCACCCTCCTGGCCGCCTCGGCCGCCGCCGCCTCCTCCGCTGGTCTCGACCACGGCCTGAACTACAACCGCGTCGAGGTCGGTTACCTCCGCAACGACAGCCTCAAGGGCTTCAATGTCGCCGCCACCGCGGAACTCGCCAACTCCGGCGTGCTCGTCACCGGCATGTATGCCGATGTCGACGGCAAGGCCGACATCGCCGGTTATGGAGGCTACGAGACCGGGTTCGGTCTCGCCTATAAGTTCCATGTCGGCGCCGGCGATCTCGCGGTCGGGTTCACCTACCTCCAGGGACAGTTCGCCTCGGGTTACGGCATCGCCCAGGCTGAGCAGAAGGGCGTCGGTCTCCAGTACCGCCAGGCTATCGGCGGTAATTTCGAGGTGCTCGCCGGTTACCAGCGAGTCCGCACCAACTTGGGTGCGCTGGAAATCGACGGCTTCGGCAACATCTATGCCGGCGCCGCCACCACCAGCCTCAACGTCTTCAACGTCGGTCTACGCTACAACGTGACCCGGAATTTCGACCTCTCGCTCGGCTATGCCTTCCAAGGCGCGGCCGCCGGTGGTGACACGCTCGGTGTCTCGGTTGGTCTTAGCTTCTAATCCGCGGGGATAGCTTCAGCAACGGAGCCCGGCCATTCGGCCGGGCTCCATCTTTGGGCGTCTCGTTGGTCGGGTGGCCTAAGCATTTCGTTCAGATCCGAACTTCCCCTGCGGCCCAGGCATGGGGTCTGGCTTCATCTCGCGCAGCGATGATGTGCCTGACCCGTTGCCGCCGGCCGATCCGGCCGACCGAGGACGGTCAGCCCTACCTGAGATACTGAGGGGACACGTGGGCAAGGTGACACGGGGGCACGGGGCGGAAAGAGGCATAGCTGGCACGCTGGCCAGTTGACAGGTGGGCAAGGGGCGTAGCTTTTGCCTCTGACATCGCGCGCCCCGCGCGCGGGTAGGGGCAGCACCGCGTGCTGCCCTAGCTGCCTCTCTGCCTCTTTATGTAGGGACCAGCGTCCCTGCTGGTCCGCGCCTCTCCTTCCCCTGTCCCTGACCCTTTGTACCCCTGCATCCTATGCCTCCCCCTTGTCCACTGGCCAACGGGTCAACCGGTCAACTAGCATTCGCCTCTCCTCGACCCAGCCATCGATTCAGCACTCTGTACTCGATTCAGCACTCAACTCTACCTCCGCCCCTTCACCGCCGCTTGCGCCTGCGCGGGGGTCAGGCCTGCTTCCTCGCCATCGGCCGACATCGCGACGAGCCATTCGGTCTTCTCCGGTACGTAGCCGAAGCGACGTTGGAGGGCTTCCTCGATCGCGGCCAGGTGCGCCGCCCCGTAGAAAAGGGCGACCGTCTCGCCGGTCTTCCGCTGACCGATGTGCCGGCGCAGGCCGGAGATCGCGGCTTGGTTGCGCTCGTCGACGATCAGCCGGGCCACGCGCGCGCCCGACTCCCCGCCGAGTTTCTGGGACAGCTCCTTTTCGCTCGCGGCCGGATCGGCGCCCATGATCCCCAGCTTCAACGTCATCCGCAGCCGCGGGTTCGCCTTGATGAACGCCAGCCCGAGATCCGCGAACACCCCCGTCAAGCCGCCACCCCGCATCGCCTCCATCATCCGCTGATATTTCGCCTCCGCCTGTTTCGCCGGCGCCCCCAGCGCTTGGTCCGGCCCCTCCGGCTTCGGCGTCGTCAGCGTGTCCCCCCGCAGGCGGCTCAGCATCTCGCCCTGGGTCAGGTCCGCGTTATGGAAATGCTCCCGGCGGTAATCGATCCCCTCATACTGCGAGATCAACCCCAGCGCATCCG
>JBEGOO010000264.1:0-8014 GCA_041182045.1 Verrucomicrobiota bacterium | reverse complement strand
ACGCCGGCGAAGCGAAGCGCGACGACGCGCAGTTCGCCCACGCCGCCGTCTGGGAATGGACCGGCGACGGCCAGCTCCCCGTCCGCCACGTCGAGCCCCTCGTCTACGAGGAGACCCAACTCTCCACCCGCTCTTACAAGTAACCACCATGGTCCAGGAAAACGGAAAAGAACAAACCCTCGCGCTCAAGCTGCGCGTCTGGCGCCAGCGCCGCGGCCAGCCCGGCGCCTTCGAGGAGCACGCCCTCGCCGCCGTGCCGACGTCGGCCTCGTTCCTCGAGATGATGGACATGCTCAACGAGCAGCTCATCGCCCAGGGCAAGGACACCTTCGCCTTCGACCATGACTGCCGCGAAGGCATCTGCGGCATGTGCTCGATGACCATCAACGGCATGCCGCACGGCCCGCTCCCGGGTGTGACGACCTGCCAGCTGCACATGCGCAACTTCCGCGACGGCGAGACGATCACCGTCGAGCCGTGGCGCGCCCGCGCCTTCCCGGTCCTCAAGGACCTCGCGGTCGATCGCTCCGCCTTCGACAAGGTCATCCAGTCCGGCGGCTTCATCACCGTCCGCACCGGTTCCGCCCCCGAGGCCAACAACATCCCCGTGCCCAAGCCCGTCGCCGACGAGGCGATGGACGCCGCCGAGTGCATCGGTTGCGGCGCCTGCGTCGCCTCCTGCAAGAACGGCTCCGCCATGCTCTTCGTCGGCGCCAAGATCAACCACCTCAACATCCTGCCGCAAGGCCAGGCCGAGCGCGACCGCCGCACCCTCGCCATGGTGAAGACCATGGACGAGGCCGGCTTCGGCAACTGCACCAACTACGGCGAGTGCCAGGCGCACTGCCCGAAGAGCATCACCCTCGACGTCATCGCCAAGCTCAACCGCGACTACCTCCGCGCCCGCGTGAAGGAGTTCTTCTCCTCCACCGGCAAGCCCTCCAAGGGCGGGGACTGAGCGCGGCGACGTGCGCCGCGAGGGTCACGTGGGCAAGGGGACACGGTAACACGGGTAAAGCAAAGGGGCGCCGATCGGCGCCCCTCTTCGTTGGGTGGAGCGGCGGAGGGGCGGTCAGTCGGCGTCGCTCTCGCCCTGGTCGGCGGTGCGGGTGACGATCACGCGGTTGTTCCCGTTGACCATCTGCAGCGAGGTGACGAAGCCGTTGAGCTGGCGGACGTCGCGCAGGGTGATCTCGTAGGCGACCTCCGTCATCATGCCCGCCTGGATGGTCTCGACCGAGGTGAGCTCATGTTCCGAAAGGTAGCGGGCGAAGACCTCCGCGAAAGCCTGGTCGTAGTTGCAGTCGTTGTTCACCCGGATGCGCAGCAGGTGCGAGCTCCGCTGCGCGACGAAGAGGTCGCGCGCCGAGATCGCCCAGATGATCGCGCAGACGAGGGGGACGGTGATCGCCGCGAGGAGGTACTGCTGCGCGCCGACCGCGAGGCCGGTCGCCATCGCGAGGAAGATGAAGCCGATGTCGCGGGATTGCGACACCGAGCGGCGGAACCGGATGATGGAGAAGGCCGCGAACATCCCGAAGGCCGTGGCCGAGTTGCCGTGGACGACCATGATGACCATCGTGACCACGGTGCCGAGGATGAGCAGCGTGTGCACGTAGTCCTGCGAGTAGCGGGCGCCGCGGTAGGTTCGCTTGTAGATCGCCGCGATCAGGCTGTTGAGGCCGAAGCTGAAAAGGATGGCGAAGAGGATCTCGGGGATGCCGGGCGAGTGATGCGGGGCCGAGGGGTTGAACAAGGCGTCGAGGAGGCCCGGGGTCGGCGCGGTGGCCGGGGCGGGGGAGGCTTGGGCGAGCAAGGAGGTCATGGCGGTCAGGGAGAGGTTTTGGGTCGGGGAAGAAAAGGGGGCGGTCAGGCGACCTGGGGGGCCGGGAGTCCGAAGCGACGCACACCCTCGCCGTACTTGCTGAAGTTGCGAGGCGATAGTCGGAGCCGGGTGAGTTTCTCGGCGAAGGCGTAAGGGACCGCGCCGGCGCCCTTCACCTCCATGATGCAGGTGTCGGGAGGCAGCACCTGGTGCCGGAAGCGCCGGTCGTCCGTCGTCGGGGTCAACGCGTCGAAGCGCACCGCCACGTCGTGGTCGAACGTCACGCGCAGGGCCTCGGCCGGATCCTGGCCGGGGAGGTGCAGGAAGAAGGCATGCCGGTCATAGCGCATCACGCAGGCCGGCCGGAAGTCTTCTTGCTCGACGAGCCGCCGCACCTCCTCGAGCGTGCGGGCCTCGCCGGGTTGCCAGGGGCCGGGGTCCGTCGCGCCGGCCGCCAGCGCGAGGGCGCGGGCCAAGGTCGTCTGCACCCGCCGCTTCACGCCGCGCCCATCGGCCTTGTGCTTCACCTCGATGAAGCTGGTCGGAGCGATCGCGCCATCCTCCGTGCCGTAGACCCGCACGCGCAGCTTGCGGCGGGAAGGGAGGCCGCGCCAGTTGTCCCAGTAGCACCGGCGATCCGGGGAGTCATAGTAGAGGCTGACGATCGGGTAGCGACCGTCGGAGCCCCCGAGCGTGTCCGGCCGCAGCGCCCCGTCGAGGCTCGCGAGCAAGGCCGCGCGCTGCCCGAGGGTGAGCAGGAACTTGTATTCGAAGCGGTCCGCGGTGTCCATCGGGTCAGGGCAGGCGGGTGAGCGTGAGGGCGTTGCGGTCGACCCAGGCCTCGCCGGCCGCCCCGCGCAGCTCGGCCACCAGGATCGGCTCGGCGTCGGTCACCGTGAACTCATGCGCGAAGGACTTCCAGGTCCCGTCGCCCACGGCGGGCGGGTTCTTCGGTTCGGCGGGGGCGCCGGAAGTGCGCAAGCGCAGGCCCTTGGCCTCGCCGTCGCCGGCCTTCACCCCTTTGTATTGGATCTTCCCCTCGAGCCGGTAGCGACCCGGCGAGAGCGAGAGCTGCAGGCGGAAATCCCCGCCGCCGTTCGGGCCGACCTTGAGGGCGAGGCAGTCGCGACCAGCGTAGGCCGCCTCGAGGGTGTCGCCCTTGTCGGAGGAGGGGCCCCACGCGTACTTGCCGAGCGTGGCCTTGCCGCCCGGGGTGCGGAGCTTCAGCGCGTCCTCCATCTGCGCCTTCACGCCGTCGAGCCGGGCCCGGATCTGGTTGGCGGCATCGCGGCCGCGACCATCGAACGCGGCGGCGTCGGCCTTGTCGTAGCCGCGGATCTTGGCCTTGAGGTCGGCGGCCACCTGCTCGGCGCGCCGCGGCCAGTCGACCGGTTTGATCGCCTTCTCCCAGACGAGGAAGCACTGCGCGCGGAAGCGCTCGCGCATCGCCTTGTCGCTCCAGAGGGCGTTCGAGACCATCGCGTTCGGCTGGCGGAAGACATACCAGCGAGGGTCGCCCCACGTCTGGTCCATCCCGTGCAGGATGAAGTGGAACTTCCCGGTGCCCGGGTCCTCGTAGAAGCGGTAGTTGTTCCGGTTGAAGGAATACCCGTCCCAGTGCGTCAGGACCGTCTCGACGAACACGTGGCGGAAGTAGGCGTCGATATCCAGGACCTTGTCCAACCGCGCGAGCCGGAGCTCCGGCTTGGGCTCGTTGCAGGCCCCGATGAGCTCGAGCAGGCGGGTCTTGTCGTTCGGGTTCCCGCGGTCGCACTCGGTGTTCGGGTTCACCTCGCTGACGAAGCCACCGTCATACAGATGCCCGCGGGTATCCTTGAAGAAGTACTTCAGGAACTCCTCGTTGAAGCCTTCCTTGAGGAGGTACGTGCCCAGCACCTTGCCGTTCATCAGCACGTAGGCGTGCGTGC
Source organism: Verrucomicrobiota bacterium (assembly GCA_041182045.1). Lineage (GTDB taxonomy): Bacteria > Verrucomicrobiota > Verrucomicrobiia > Opitutales > UBA953 > UBA953. Next base: position 4,261 of record JBEGOO010000264.1, on the reverse strand, counting down.
AGCGCGAGGCCGGCACGAAGGCCTTGCGGGCGAGCTCTCCGGCGAGCTGCTCGTGCAGCATCGTCCCGTCCTGGGCGAAGTTGTTCAGCTGGAACTTACCGACCCCCCGGAATTCCTGGCCTTTCTTCACCTTGTCGGTCCGGAACGAGAAGCCCGGGCGCGGGTCGTTGATCTGCCGGAAACTGCCCGCCGAGCCTTTGAGCTTCACCGAGCACTTGTCGAGCGTCACCCCGCCGTATTCCTTGAGGGAGCACTCGACGAAGTTGCGCGGATCCTTCGCGAGCTTGTCGATGTTCTCGGGCGAGATCAGCAGTTCGATCTTCGGGACGAAACCGGCGAACAGCGCGTCGTCGGACGCGTCCGGCACCTTCGGTTTCGGCGCGGTGGTCTCGGGCTTCGGGCCTTCCGCGGCCGTCTGCGCCTGCGCGGCGACCCCGGCCCAGAGCAGTCCGCCCAGCAGCAGGGTCGCCAGAGGGGAGGCAGGGAAGGCGGGGCGAGGCGGACGCACGGGGGTCAGGCCAAAATGTTTTCCGCGCCGGGAGAGTCAACCCCCGCATCCGGAAGCGCGCGCCGAAAATCGTCCATGCCTCGGGAGCGGATCAAGGGAGGCGCACCAAGCGAAGTTTCCCTCGGTCGACCCAGGCTTCCCCGGCCCCCGCCCGCAACTCGATCACCAAGGTCGGGTCGCCGCCGGCGACCGTGAACTCCAGCTGCAGCGGCCGCCACGCGCCGGCTTCGGCGAGCGTGGGTGCGTCGGGTCGGTCGCCCTCGCCCGATAGCCTGAGCCGCAGGCCGGGCCCGCCTTGGATGCCGGCGACGCGGCCTTCGGCCTCCAGCCGGTAACGTCCGGGTTCGAGCGCGAGCGGCAGGCGGAAATCGACCTGCCCGCCGTCGGCGGTCTTCCGTAGGCGGAGGATCTCCCGCCCCTCGAAGCGGCCCTCGTGCGCTTCCCCGCGGTCGGTCGAGACGTTCCAGAGATAAGGACCGAGCCGGGCCATCCCGCCGGGCGTCCGTAGCGCCGCGACATCCGCGAATTGCGCGGCGACCAGTTCCATCCGCCGGCGCACCTGGTCCGCGCCTTCGAGTCCGCGGCGCAAGGCGCGCTCGGCCTCCTTGGGGTCGGTCGCCAGCAGTTTCGCCTTCAGGTCCGCGGCGAGCTCCTCCGTCCGCTTCGCCCAGTCGCGACCCCGGATCGCCTGTTCATACGCCGCGAAGGCCTGGCGGCGGAAGCGGTTCCGCAGTTCCTGGTCGGCCTTGTCGCCCCACAGCGCCTGGGCCACCGCGGTCACGCTGGCCCCGGGGTAGAGCGGCGCGGCCACCGGCGAGGCGAGGACGTAGGCGCGCGGAGAGCTCTGCCCCCAGGAGTCGACGCCGAACAAATTATCCATTCCGTGCAGGATGAAGTGAAACTTGCCGGCGACCGGATCCTCGTAGACCCGGTAGTTGTTGGCCCGGTAGGAGTAGCCGTCGCCGTGCACCAGGATGTTCTCGACCGCCAGATGCCGCAGGTAGGCGTCGATGTCCAGGACCTGCTCCAGGCGGCTCCGCCGTTTCGCCGGGTTCCCTTCGCGCAAGGCGTTGGCGAACTCGGTCAGGCGGGTCTTGTCCTTGGGGTCGCCCTTGTCGAGCTCGAGGTCCGGGTGGATGTCGTTGTGCAGGCCGCCGTCGTAGAGGTGCCCGTGGGTGTCCTTGAAGAAGGGGCGGAGGAAGTCGCCGTCGAAACCTTCCTTCACCACGTAGACCCCGAGCACCTTGCCCCCCAGCGTGACGTAGGCGTGGGTGCAACGCGAGGCGGGGACGCCGGCGGTCCGCGCGATCTCGCCGCCGACCCGTTCATGCATCATCGTCCCGTCCTGCGCGCAGTTGTTCAGCTGGAACTTGGTCGCCCCGTGGAAAGCCTGCTCGGTCGTCTTCGCGGTGCGGATCGAGAAGCCCGGACGGGCGTCGTTGATCTGCCGGAAACTCCCGTAGCTGCCTTTCAGCTTGATCGAGCACTGCGTCAGGTCCGGTTGGCCGCGTTCCTTGAGCGTGAACTCGACGAGCGTCCGCGGGTCCTGCGCCAGCTTCTTCAGGCCGTCCTCGGGGATCGCCAGCTCGATGACCGGCACTTCGCCCGCGAACAAGGCGTCGGCGCGGGTCGTGGTCGCGGCCGGCAAGGCGCCGCCCAGGAGCAGCAAGGGTAGGCAGGGGAGGGTGCGACGCATGCGTTTATCAAGGTAACCCCACGTGCCCGGTTTAGTTCCCGGCCGCGCTCAGGCCACCGGCTCGCCGATGAGCAGGCCGACGCTTTCATCGAGCCCGCCCGGACGGGCCCGCTTGAGCCAGGCCGCCTGGTAGCGATCGATCAGCGCGGCGCGGTCGCGGCGTGATAAGGTGTTTCCTTCAGCACGATGAAGCCCAGCTCGGGCGAGGTCTGCGCCCAAGGTCAGCTCCTCGCGCAGGTTCTCGTCGGCGATTGCCGCGAGCAGGGGTGCGGCTTCATCGAGATGAAGCAAAGAGCGACGGAGTTCCTCCACCTCGACGCCTTCGGTGAACTTCGCCAGCGCCTCCGGCTTCGCGGTGAGGAAATCCCAGGTCAGGCTCTTGTTGCGGTTGGCCTTGGCGATCCGTCCGTCGAGTTGTCCGAGGTGCGTGAGCGCCGCGGCGACCGCGGCGGCCGCGGTGGCCGTCAGCGAACCCAGCGCGGCGTAGCCCGGCGCGAGATCCTCGGGTGCGTTCCCCGTCCACGCCTGCGTCAGGCCCGCGACCATCGCCGGCCAGTTCGTCGGCCACGGCTGGTGGTTGCCGTTGTCGCCCCAGCTCGTCAGCAGGATGCCGCGGGCGCCGTGCGTCCGGGCGGCGGCGATGGCCTCGCGCTGGTTGGTCAGCGCGTTGTCGAGGCGTCCGGTGAAGCTCTGCCAGGTGCTCGTGCCCGGCGCCACGAGGTAGGCGCGCCCCAGTTCGCGCAGGCGCCCGCCCTGCGCGTCGAACGGGTGGCCCGCGTCGTAGCCCCAGACCACCGGGACCGCGTCGGCCGGAGCCTCCTGCGCGAGCGCGAGATCCTCGAGCAGGATGTCGCCCCAGAACTGCGGGGTCCGTCCGCGCGCCGTGGCCAAGGCGCACAAGCGCTTGAGGTGGTCGAGGTAGACGCGATGTTTGCCGCGCGCGGCGACGGCCTCCCGGCTGAAGCCTTGGCCGAGTTCCCACGGCTCATCGCCGCCGAGGTTCGCCTGGCGGCTGCGGAAGCAGGGGAGGTAATCCGCCAGCAGGGCGTCGACGAACGCGAGCGACGCGTCGTCGGGTTTCAGCGTGCCGGGGAATTCCTTGAACTGTCCGGTCAGCGGGTGGACCCAGCCTTGCGGGCATTCGGCCAGCGCGCGGTAGCGCGGGTGACGCAGCCAACGCTCCATATGCCCGAAGGTGTTGAGGTTCGGCACCAGCTCGATGCCCACGGCCGCGCACGCGTCATCCAGCGCCCGGAGCTGCGCCGCCGTCAGCGGCGAGGCGTCGCGCCAGGCGTCCTCGTGGCCGGGCCAGGCGAACGTGTGCTCGACGTAGAGCTGCAGCTGGTTGGCGCGCAACGCGTGCAACCCCTCGACGAGGCGGAACAGCTCGCCCATCGTCGGCACCTTGCCGCGCGACACATCGAGCATGAAGCCGCGCACCGGCAAGGCCGGCCGATCCGCCAGGGTCAGGCAGGGCAGGGAGGCGGGATCCACCGCCCAAAGCTGGCGCAGGGTGTTGGTCGCGAAAAGCAGCCCGGCCGTATCGCCCGCGCCGAGGTCGATCCCTGTGGCCGAGACGACCAGCCGGTGGCTTTCCGCGCCCAAGCCCGGGTCGAGCCGCACCGCCCAGCCCACCGGCGCGCCGCCGTCCAGCCAGCGTCGGGCTTCCTCGATGGTCCGGGGAAGCGAAGCGGGTTCGCCGAGGGTCAGGCGGCCTTCCCCGAGGGCGATTTCCCGGGGAGCGGGGAAGAGGGGTGGCACCAAGGCGCGCATCTTTAGGAAGGGATAGACGGGCGCGGACGAGGGGCAAGCCGCTATGGGAGGCGAATTATCGGTGTTCCCGCTTGGAACTTAAGCCCGAAACCCTACATCTACCCCTTCACACCCCGCACACCCATGGTCCGCTCCACCCTTGGCCTCCTGTTCCTGACCGCCGCCGCCCACGCGGTCCCGGAAGGCTTCACCATCCGCGAGTTCGTCGGCACCGCCCAGGAGCCCGAGATCTACCCGACCGCCGTGTCGGCCGCCGCCAACGGCGACGTCTACATCTCCTCCGA
>JBEGOO010000263.1:0-3804 GCA_041182045.1 Verrucomicrobiota bacterium | reverse complement strand
ATCGTCCTCAACAAGCTCGACGCCCTCTCGCCCCACGGCGAGTGGAAGGGCGGCGACCTGCTCGTCTGCACGGGCTACCGCGACGCCGCCGGCAAGGTCGTCCCGGGCGTCCCCCGCAACGACGCTGTCCGGCGCACGCTGCAGCCCATCTACGCCACCCTGCCCGGCTGGACGGCCGACATCACCAAGGTCCGCTCCTACGCCCAGCTGCCCGCCGAGGCCCGCCGCTACGTCGCCTTCACGATGGCCGAGATCGTCCGCCTGGCCGCGCGCGGCGGCTCGTTGCCCTACCTGCCGAACCTCCGCTACATCGGCGTCGGCCCGGACCCCGACCAGATCATCTCCGACGTCCCTCCGACGGCCGAGCTGATCAAGCAGGCCTGAGGACCGGCGCGCATGAGCGAGCTGGAGCACACCTTCGCCCTGCCGCTGGGAGCGGTGGTCGATGAATCCAAGGTCGAGCCCGGCAAGTCGGACACGCGCATGCTCGCCCGTCAGCTCGGCCGCTGGCTGAGCCACAACCTGGACCTCGTCCACAAGGGCACGGCCATCGAGTCCAACGACCAAGGCCCCGTGTTGATCGTGGCCGGCGTGCGGCAGGCGCAGTGGCCCGTCATGCTCGCGCTCGCGCAGACGCAGCGTTGCGCCCTGTACCTCGTGCTCCCGAACGGCCAAGGTCAGCACTTCCTGAAACCGCTCGACGTCCCGCCGGCCTGACGGTCGCTCAGGCTTTCGCCTCGCGCACCAGCCGACGCAGGATCGTCGCGGCCTCGTGGCCGCCGTCGGGGAAGCAGAAGTAGACGTCGGGCCCCGAATCCCGGCTGATCGCGACGGCGTTGTTGTACTCGGTCACCTCGAGCACCTTGCCCAGCTTGAAGTTGAAGTTCTTGAGGGCGCCGTCGAAGATCACCCGCGACGAGGTGAACACGGCCGTCCCGCTGTCGATCTGCACCATCTGGTCCTCCGTCTCCCGGGCGACCTGATAGCTGCCCGTCCGGTAGCGGACCCCGAAGATCGCGCGCGTGGACGCCGAGAAGCCGCCGTAGCTCCGCCGGGTCGTGATGCGCTTGTTCTGCACGAGGTCGACGCGCCGGGACCAATAGCAGGTCTCGGCGCCGCCGAGCACGAGCCCGGTGGCCACGGGCACCAGCGGGCCGCGCGCGAGCTGCCAGCCGCGTTCCGCGCGGGTCAGCCGCTGCGCCAGGTCGGCGAAATCGCGCGTCAGGTCCTGCCCCATCGCCAACGCCAAGGTGCGGATCTCCCGGGCCTTCTCCGGGGAGATCAGTTCCGACTCCCCGTCCGGCTCCACCGCCGCCTGCACGGTTCGGCCGAGATGCGCCTGCAGCGCCGCCCGGACGAGATCCGCGACCTCCGCGGGCGGCAACGGCACCCGCTCGGACAAGGCGGCGATCGCGCGGCCTTTATCCGCGGGCGCGTCGGATCGCGCCAGGACGGTCGCGAGACCGGTCTGGAAGTAGGCGGTGAACGCGGCCCGATGCAGCTCGGTCGCGCGGGCCTCATCGTAGCCGAAGCTGCGCGCCAGGTTCGCGAGATCGACCTGCTCCCCGGCGGTGAAGACCCGGTCGGACAGGTGCTCCGCGACCATCGCCTGATACCAGGCCGCCAGCTCCTTGGCGCAGCGGGCGCGGACCTTCACCCCGGTCTCCGTCTCGATGCGCCGGACCGCGGCCTCGTCGACGCCCCCGGCGACCGGGGCGGCCGCCAGCAGGTCCCAGAACAGCGCGAGGCCTTTCGTGCGGTGCTCGCGGCCGAACATCCCATCGAGCAGGTTCGGCTCCTCCGCCACCGGCCGGGGGAACGGCAACCGCCGCGTGGCCGGGGCGAACTCGGCGAGCCGGCGCCAGTCGGCCATCCCGGGCCTCCAGTAATGGTCGGTCGGGCGGAACTCGCCGGCGGCGAGCCGGGCCGGCACCTCGACGGCGGCGCAGGTCGCGAACTCGACCCCGTCGCGGGCGAGATGGACAGGGGCGGCGGTCGTCATGGACATCTCCTAGAATCACGCCCCGGCGCAGGCAAGGGCGAAGCCCTCAGCCCCCGGCGCAGGCGCGCACGGTCTCGAGATGCAGCCGGGCGATCTCCGGCAGCTTCAAACCGCCCCAGGCGTAGCCGCCCGCGAGCGCGAAGGCGACCGGGATGCGCCGGCTCCGCGCCCACCCGAAGACCAGCGCCTCGCGGCGCCGCACGAGCTCCGTCGTCACCCCTTTGATCCCGCCGGCCTGCTCATGCACGTCCATGCCCGCGTTGTAGAGCAGGCAGCGGACGCCCTCGAGCGCCACCAACGCCCGCGCCGTCGCTGCCAGGTAGTCGGCCGGGTCGGCGACCAGCTCGACATGATGCCGGGCGGGATGGGTCGGATACCACTCGTCGTAATCGTTCACGCTGACGTCCGCCAGCCGCACCTGCGGGTGTTCGCCGAGGATGTCGAAGGTGCCGCCGCCGAAGTGCGCGTCGAGGTCGAGGATGCCGACGGAGGCGACCGAGCGCAGCGCGTGCAGCGCCCCCAGCGCGAGGCCGTTCAGGGTGCAGAAACCTTGCCCGGAATCGCGGCGCGCGTGGTGGAGGCCGCTGGAGAGACTGCCGGAACGGCCGGCCCGCAGGGCCTCCGTCACCGCATCGCGCATCCCGCCGGCGGAGGCGAGCAGGCTCGTCCGCAGGGCCGCCGTGCGGGGCCCGGTCGCGAGCCGCCCGGGCGCGACGGCGAAGACCTCCTTGAGGTAGGCCGGACCGTGGATGGCCTGGAGCTCCTCGCGGGTGGCCGGCGCCGGCGCGACGAGCTCCACGCCGAGGGCCGGCTCGGCCGCGATCGCCGCGGCGACGTGGGCCGACTTCGTGACGGTCTCGAGGCCGGTCGCGAGGGCGTAGTCCTTGCTATAGTAGATTCTTAAAGGCGATGCCACGCGGGGAATCTGCCGGGCCCGGCGAGGGAGTCAAACCGGGGCCGTGTCATCGCGGCGGCGGTTTCGCCTTCACCCTCGAGCGCCGGCCGGCCAGGCTGGGGGGATGCCGCGTCTCCTCGCCCTGACCCTCCTGCTGCTCGCCACCGCCGTCGGCGCCGCGCCCGCGCCGACCCAGCGGCGCGCCCTCGACGCCGCCTACGCGGGGATCGCCAAGGCGGGGGAACGCCTCGGCGCGCGCGATATCGCCCGGTACCTGCTCGAGGCCGCGGTGGCCGGCGATGAACCGGCCCGCCTCACGCGCGCCCTGGAGACCCTCCGGACCCAGCAGGAGCTCCGGCCGACGGACGCTCATTTCGGCAATTTCCGCTGGTACCGCGGGCAACCCGAGGTGAAGGATCGCAACGCCGTCCAATTCGTCTGCCAGAACCTGCTGGTGCTCGCCCTCGCCCACCGGGAGCGGCTGGAGGCCGGCCAGGAACGGGCGCTGCGGGTCCTGCTGACCGACGCGGCCCAAGGCTGCCTGCGCCAGAAGGTCCGTCCCGACTACACGAACATCTTCCTGATGAAAGCCTGCAACCTGGTCCTGCTCGGGCAGTACCTCGGGGACGCCTCCTTGACGGAACAAGGGCGAGCCAACCTGCGGGAGTTCCTGACCTACACCCGCGCCAACGGCATCACGGAGTTCAACAGCACGACCTACACCGGCATCGACATGGACTGCGCCATCCAGCTCGTCCGCCTGGCCGCCGACCCGCGCGACCAGGCGACCGGGCGGACCTTGCTCCGGTTGCTCTGGATCGAGGTCGCGGCGAACTGGTTCGCGCCGTGCCAGCGGCTGGGCGGAGCCCACAGCCGCGACTACAATTACCTGCAGGGCGTCGGCGCC
>JBEGOO010000262.1:0-6790 GCA_041182045.1 Verrucomicrobiota bacterium | reverse complement strand
CCCCGGAGTGCGCGCACGGGACGTCCGGGGCGGATACGAATGGCTCTAAGCATGGATCAATTGACGGCCCGCAGCTTCGGGATGGCCCAGACGGCGGTCAGCACGGTGGGGAGCCACGCGGCGACGACGGGCGGGATGGCGCCGTTGTCGCCGAAGGCGGAACAGAAGGCGGTGAGGAAATAGAACGCGAGGAAGAGGCCGAAGGTCTTCGCGACGCCGACCATCGGGCTGACCCGACCACCGACGACGGCGAAGGGGATGGCGACCGCGATGACGACGAAACAGATGGCGGGGGCCGAGAGGATCGCGTGGTAGCGCATGGCGTAGGCGGCGTTGGCGCCGGTCGGGTTCTGGCCGGCCTGCTCGACGAAGCGGGAAACCTCGCGGAGGGAAAGCCGCTCCGGTTCGCGGGTCGCGAAAAGCATGACCTCGGGATCCTCGTCGAACTCCGGGGGCGACAACTCCTTGAAGGCCGGCTGGGCCAGCAACGAGCCCGTCGCGGGGTCGAAACGCAGGTCGCGGCCCTGGCGGAAGACCCAGCGCCAGCGGCCCCCCACGCGCTGGAACTCGGCGAAGCGGGCCGAGAGGCAACGCGTCTCGCGCCCTTGCGCGTCGAAGACCCGGACGTCGACCTCGAAGGCCTGGCCGGTCGCGAAACCCATGCGGCTGATCAGCCAGAGACGATGGTCCTTGGTGTTCTCGAAGGAGACGAGACCGGTCTCGCCGGTCGGCAAGGTGGCCTTCCCCTGCGCGCGGATCGCGTCGAACTGCGCCGTCTCCAGGATCTCGCGCTGCCGTTCCAAGGCGTCCGGGATCCAATAGGCGTTGAGCATCATCAACAACCCGGCGCAGGCGGCCCCGGCGGCCCAGAGCGGGGCGGTCACCCGCCACATCCCGACCCCCGCGGCGCGGATGGCGGCCAGTTCCTGGTTCCGGTTCATCGCCCCGAGGGTGAAGATGACCGAGATCAGCAAGGAAATCGGCATCAACATCGGGATGCTGCCGATCGTGAGCATGGCCAGGTACTCGGCGATGGTGCCGACGGACGAGCCCCAACGCTGGAAATCCGGGATCCAGTTGTACGCGTGGGAGACCAGGATCAGACCGGCGAAACCCAGCAGGCACAGGCCGAAGACCTTGGCCCACTCGCGGAGAATATAGCGGTCGAGGATGCGCACCTGCCGGAATGACAACACGGACCGTCCCTTCAGCAACCCCAAAGGGCGGCGGAGGCCGATCCTCGGCGGATAGGCCCAAAGGAAGGTTGAAACCTTCGTCCCGTTTTCCTGTATCAAAGACGACGGCACCACGCCCCCGGTGCCCCCCGCGTCGATGCCCCACCCTGGCTCCCCCCTTCCCCTGTTGGCCACGCTCTGCGTCGGCGCCGCCACCCTGTCCGCGGAGAGCCCCACCCCCGTGGACTTCAACACCGAGGTCCGCCCCATCCTGTCGGAGAACTGCTTCTACTGCCACGGGCCGGACGCCAACAAGCGCAAGGCGAAGCTCCGACTGGATGTCCGGGCCGACGCCTTGGCGAAGAAGGCCTTCGTCCCGGGCGACCCCGCGACGAGCGAGCTGATCAAGCGCCTCGCCTCGAAGGACCCGGAGGAAGTCATGCCGCCCCCCGACGCGCACCGGACGGTGACGCCGGCCCAACGGGAGACGCTCCGGCGCTGGATCGCGGAGGGCGCCGCCTACCAGGAGCATTGGGCCTTCGTGACCCCGGTCCGTCCGCCGCTCCCGCCCAACGGCGAAAAGAACCCCATCGACGCCTTCGTCGTCGCGAAGCTCGCGGCCGCCCGGCTGACGCTCTCACCGGAAGCCCCGCGCGCGACGTTGCTGCGGCGGGTCACGCTCGACCTGACCGGCCTGCCGCCGACGCCCGCGGAAACCGCGGCTTTCCTGGCCGATGATTCGGCCGACGCCTACGAGAAGCAGGTCGACCGCCTGCTGGCTTCGCCGCGCTACGGCGAACGGATGGTCCTGCCGTGGCTCGACGCCGCGCGCTACGCCGACAGCAACGGCTTCCAGCAGGACGGCGACACGTTCCAGTGGGTCTGGCGCGACTGGCTGGTGCGCCAGCTCAACGCGGACCTACCCTTCGATCGGTTGAGCACGGAGATGCTGGCGGGCGACCTCCTGCCCGACGCGACCCCGGAGCAGCGGCTGGCGACGGCGTTCAACCGCAACCACATCCTGAACGGCGAGGGCGGCAACATCGCCGAGGAACAGCGGTTCGTCAGCCTGTTCGACCGCGTCGACACCACCGCCACGACCTGGCTGGGGATGACGATGGCCTGCGCGCAATGCCACGACCACAAGTACGACCCGCTCACGCAGAAGGACTACTATGGCTGGCTGGACGCCTTCAACCATGCCCCCGAGCGCGGCGTGCCCGGCGGCGGGCCGTCCCGGTTCCGCCTCGACCAGCCGCTGCTGGAATACCCGTCGCCCGCCCAGGCGGCCCAGCTCGCCAAGCTGCAGGCCGACTTCGACGCGCGCAACCGGGACCTGCCGGCCTTGCAGAACCAAGCGTACGCGGCGTGGCTGGCGAAGCCCGCGAAGGACCGCGGGATGACGCCGAAGGAACTCGAACCCTTGCTCGCGCCGGACCGGAAGCGGACGGCCGCGGAGGAGAAGCAGCTGCGGGCGCATTACAACAAGAACGTCTTCCCCGAGGACCGGAAACGGCTCCCGGCGCTGCAGGCCCTCGACGCGGCGAAGGCCGCGGTCGACAAGTTCAAGACGACCGCGGACTGGCCGCGCGTGATGGTGATGTCCGACGCGACCGCGCGCGACACCCACGTGCTCGATCGCGGCGCCTACCTGTCCAAGAAGGAGAAGGTGACCTTCGCGACGCCGGCCTTCCTGCCGCCCCTGCCGGCCGACGCGCCGCGCAACCGGCTGGGCCTGGCCCGGTGGTTGTTCCGCCCCGAGCACCCGCTGACCGCCCGCGTGCAGGTCAACCGCCAGTGGCAGCTCTTCTTCGGCAAGGGCATCGTCCGCACCTCCGAGGACCTCGGCGTGCAGAGCGAGCAACCCACGCACCGCGAGCTGCTCGACTGGCTCGCCGTCGAGTTCCGCGAAGGCGGCTGGAAGACCAAGTCGCTCCAGCGCCTGATCGTCACCAGCCGCACCTACCGCCAGTCCAGCCAGGTCACCCCCGCAGGCCTGAAGCAGGATCCCGAGAACAAGCTGCTGGGCCGTTCGCCGCGGCTGCGCCTCCCTTCCCTGCTGCTGCGCGACGTCGCCCTCGCCGCGAGCGGCCTGCTGACGGAGAAACTCGGCGGCGCGCCCGTCTACCCCTACATGCCGCCGGCCCCGTGGGAGAGCCTCGCGATCACGAAGGAGCGTGACTTCACCTACCCGACCTCGCAAGGGCCCGATCTTTACCGTCGCTCGCTCTACACGTTCTGGCGCCGCACGATCGCGCCGGTGAACCTGTTCGACACCTCGGCCCGTCAGGCGTGCCGCGTGCGTATCTCGACGACCTCCTCGCCGCTGCACGCGCTGACGATGCTGAACGACCCGACCTGGGTGGAGGCGTCCCGCGCCCTCGCCCAACGGGTCTGGTCCGCCGGCGACGACGCCCGCCGCCTGGCGCAGGCCTACCAGCTCGTGCTCGGGCGCGCCCCGACGGGCCGCGAGCCCGCGCTGCTGGCCGACCTCCTGGCGCACCAGCGCGCGATCTACGCCGCGGACCCCAAGGCCGCCGCGGCCCTCCTCGCGCACGGGGCGAGCCCCCGCGACCCCGCCATCCCCGCCACGGAGCACGCCGCGCTGACCGCGGCCTGCCTGGCCCTCTTCAACCTCGACGCGGCCATCACCCGCGACTGACGCCATGACGCCCGACCTCTCCCCGCCGAATGGCGCCAGTTGCTCACCCGCCGCAGCTTCCTCAACGCCGGCGTCCAAGGCATCGGCACCGTCGCCCTCTCCGCGCTGCTGAGCAAGGACCTCTTCGCGGCCAAGCCGGACGCGCTGGGCGCGCTCCCCGGGCTCCCGCACTTCGCGCCCAAGGCCAAGCGCGTCATCTGCCTCTGGCAAGGCGGCGGCCCCTCGCACGTCGACCTCTTCGACCAGAAGCCGACCCTCGCGAAGGAGGCCGGGAAGGACATCCCCGCCGGCATCCGCGGCGACACGCGGCTCTCCTCGATGTCCAGCGGCTACGCGAAGTGGCCCGCCGTGCCGGCGATCAAGCCCTTCGCCAGGCACGGCCAGTGCGGCCGCGAGCTGTCGACGCTGATCCCGCACATCGGGTCCATCGCCGACGAGATCTGCGTGGTCCGCTCGATGAACACCGAGGCGGTGAACCACGCCCCGGGCGTGACCTTCTTCATGACCGGCTCGCAGATCCCGGGCCGACCGGCGGTCGGCGCCTGGCTGTCCTACGGCCTCGGCACGATGAACGAGGACCTGCCCGCGTACGTCGTGATGACCTCGTCCGACAAGACGAAGACGTGCGGCCAGCTGTTCTTCGAGCACTACTGGAGCAACGGCTTCCTGCCGGGCAAGCACCAGGGCGTGCGTTTCCGCGGTGTCGGCGAGCCCGTCCCCTACGTCGGCAACCCCGCCGGGGTCGACCGCGCGGCGCGCCGCACGATGCTCGACGACCTCCAGGCGCTGAACCGCGAGCACTACGCCGCGGCCGGCGACCCCGAGATCGACACCCGCATCTCCCAGTACGAGATGGCCTTCCGCATGCAGGCCTCGGTGCCCGACCTGCTCGACTTCCGCAACGAGCCGAAGGCGGTGCTCGAGATGTACGGGCCCGACGTGCTGACGCCGGGCTCGTTCGCCAACAACTGCCTGATCGCCCGCCGACTCGCCGAACGGGGCGTGCGCTTCACGCAGCTCATGCACGCGGGCTGGGACCAGCATAACAACCTGTTCACGCAGCTCGAGCTGCAGTGCCGCGATACCGACCAGCCGAGCGCGGCCCTCGTGAAGGACCTGAAGCAACGCGGCCTGCTCGACGACACGCTCGTGATCTGGGGCGGGGAGTTCGGCCGGACGCCTTTCGGCCAGAACCAGCAGGGGCAGGGCTACAAGGGCCGCGACCACTTCGGCCGCGCCTACAGCTGGTGGCTCGCCGGCGGCGGGGTGAAGAAGGGGCACGTGTACGGCGAGACGGACGACTTCGGCTGGAACGTGGTGAAGGACTCGGTGCACATCCACGACATGCAGGCGACCTTGCTGCACCTGTGCGGGATCAACCACGAGGCCCTGACTTTCCGCTACCAGGGACGCCAATTCCGCCTCACGGACGTGCACGGCAAGCTGGTCCGCGGGCTGGTGGCCTGAGGTCGCCCCCGACCCGACCGGGGAAACCCGGGCTAAAAAGGCGGTTTTTTCCGTCTTTTCCCCTTGCCCCCGGGGTGTCCTCCCCTTTGCTCGAAACCTCACCCACCTTACGGCCATGACCCAGCACAACAGTTTCAAAGCCAGCGCCTCCTCGGCCGGCGCCAAGCGCAATGTCCTCAAGCGTTTCGAACGCGTGGAACTGCTCAAGAAGCGCGGCACCGTCAAGGACCTGAAGCGCGTGACCAAGCTTCCGAAGACCAAGCCTGACGCCTAAGTCCGGGTCTCGCTCCCTTGCGAAAAAGCCCGCCCGGACTCCCGGGCGGGCTTTTTGCTTTCAGGGGGTCAAACCACGCTCGCCAGCCCGCCTCCCTTTCCCACCCTCACCTTTCGCCCCGCATGGATTCCCCTCGGCAGAAATACCGCCCCTTCGAGACCGTCCGCCTCCCGGACCGCCGCTGGCCGGACGCCCGCATCGAGAAGGCACCCCGCTGGTGCTCCGTCGACCTCCGCGACGGCAACCAGGCCCTGGCCATCCCCATGAACGTGGCGGAGAAGCACGAGCTCTTCCAGACCCTCTGCCGCATCGGCTTCAAGGAGATCGAGATCGGTTTCCCTTCCGCCTCCGACACGGAGTTCGCCTTCACCCGCGAGCTCATCGAAAAGGACCTGATTCCGGCGGACGTCTCCGTCCAGGTGTTGGTCCAGGCCCGCGAGCACCTCATCCGCCGCACCATCGAATCGCTCAAGGGCGCCCGCCGCGCGATCGTCCACCTCTACACGCCGACCAACCCCGCCCAGCGCGAGATCGTCTTCGGCCTGTCCAAGGAGAAGGTCCTCGAGATGGCCGTCGCCGGCACCAAGCTCATCCGCGAGCTCACCGACGCCCTGCCGGAGACCCAGTGGCAGCTGGAATTCAGCCCCGAGACCTTCGTGCTCACCGAGGCCGACTACGCCTTGGAAGTCTGCGAAGCCGTCTCCGCCGCCTGGGGCGCGACCGCCCAGCGCCGCATCATCCTCAACCTCCCGCTGACCGTCGAAGCCGGCACGCCGAACACGCACGCCGACCAGATCGAGTGGTTCTGCCGCCACCTGAAGAACCGCGCCAGCGCCATCGTCTCCCTGCACACGCACAACGACCGCGGCACCGGCGTCGCGGCCACCGAGCTCGGCCTGATGGCCGGCGCGGACCGCGTGGAAGGCACCCTCTTCGGCAACGGCGAGCGCACGGGCAACCTCGACATCGTCACCGTCGCGCTGAACATGTTCTCGCACGGCATCGACCCGCGCCTCGACTTCCGCAACCTCGGCGCGATCCGCGAGGTCTACGAACGCGTGACGCGCATGAGCGTGCACGACCGCCACCCCTACGGCGGCGACCTCGTCTTCACGGCCTTCTCGGGCTCCCACCAGGACGCCATCAAGAAGGGCATGGACCGGCGCGGCAAGATCGGCCACGACGCGCTGTGGGACGTCCCCTACCTCACCA
>JBEGOO010000261.1:0-3894 GCA_041182045.1 Verrucomicrobiota bacterium | reverse complement strand
TGGCGGAGACCTGTCCGAGGAAACCCTCGTCGGAGACCGCGGAGGACTCCGTCAGTGTTTCGCCCGGCCGGTGGATGCCGTAGCGATTGATGCCCGACATCGAGAGCAGGACGGTCGGTTTGGTCCGAAGTTCCGCCAAGGTGCGGGCGAGCAAAGCCGTGCCTTGCGCGCGGCTGTCGAGGATGCGGGCCTTCGCGGTGGCGCTCCAGCGCTGCGCGATGGACTCGCCCGCGAGATGGATGACGGCGTGGGCGCCTTCGAGGGTCGCCCGGTCGATCGCGCCCGTGGCATGATCCATCGAGGCCGGGCCCGCTTGGCGGGAGCGGAAAGCCACGACTTCATACCCGCGATCCAGGAGCGCGCGGCTCAGGGCTCGGCCGACGAGCCCGGTGGCTCCGGTCAGGACGATGCGTGGGCGCGCGGGCATGTGTTCAGTGGAGCAGGAAGTGTCGGAAAGGCAAACGGCGGATGCGTCGTCTCTGGGTGGCCAGGCCTATCGCACACTCACTCGGCTTTCGTCACGCAAAGAATCCAGGGGCGACCGCCGCCGGCTTCCTCGGCGTCCATCGCGACCGCATCGCCGGCGAGGGCGCGTTCCCGGCCGAAGGCCCGCACGATCCCGGCTTCGGTGTCGCCGCCGGGGTGGCCGGGGTAGGCCACGCAGATAAGCCGGCCGCCGGGGCGCAGGGCCGCGTGGGCGGCGCGTAAGGCGACGGCGGTGGAGTCGGGTCGCGTGATCACGGCCTGATCGCCGCCCGGCAGGTAGCCGAGGTTGAAGATCGCCACGCCGAGACTGCCGAGGTGCTCGGCTGGCAGGGCCTCGTCGATTTCGGCGTGGCTGCGCAGGTGCAGGGTGACGCGTTCCAGCAGGCCCTCGCGCAGGCAGAGCGCGCGGGTGGCGTCGAGCGCCGCCGGTTGGATGTCGAACGCGTGGACATGCCCAGCGGGGCCGACCGCCTGGGCGAGGCAGGCGGTGTCGCGGCCTTTGCCCGCGGTGCCGTCCAGCGCGACGTCCCCGGCGCGCAGCGTCTCGCGGGCGAGGGCTTGCGCACGTTCGGTGACGCGGGGCGGGCTCACGGGAGCCAGGGGAACCGACCGAAGTCCGGCGCGCGCTTCTCGTTCCACGCCTGGCGGCCTTCGTCGCCTTCCTCGGAGAGGTAGTAGAGGAGGGTGGCGTTGCCGGAGAGTTCCTGGATCCCCGCCTGGCCGTCGAGCTCGGCGTTGAAGGCCGACTTCAGGCAGCGGATGGCGAGCGGGCTCTTGGTCAGGATCTCGCGGGCCCACTGCACGCCTTCGGCGTCGAGCTGCGCATACGGGACGACGGTGTTGACCAGGCCCATCTCGAGCGCCTGGCGGGCGTCGTATTGGCGGCAGAGGTACCAGATCTCGCGGGCTTTCTTCTGACCGACGATGCGGGCGAGGTAGGAGGCGCCGAAACCGCCGTCGAAGCTGCCGACCTTGGGGCCGGTCTGGCCGAAGACGGCGTTATCGGCCGCGATCGTCAGGTCGCAGATGACGTGCAGCACGTGGCCGCCGCCGATGGCGTAGCCCGCGACGAGCGCGATCACGACCTTGGGCATCGAGCGGATCAGGCGCTGGAGGTCCAGCACGTTGAGGCGCGGCACGCCGTCGCCGCCGATGTAGCCGCCTTGCTTGTCCCCGCGGATCTTCTGGTCGCCGCCGGCGCAGAAGGCGAACTTGCCGTCGGTCTGCGGGTTGGCCCCGCGCAGGAGCACCACGCCGATGCGCGTGTCATCGCGGGCGTCGGCGAAGGCCTTGAGCAGTTCCGCCACGGTGTCGGGCGTGAAGGCGTTGCGGCGGTGCGGGCGGTTGATGGTCACCCGGGCGATGCCTTCGGCCTTCTCGTAGACGATGTCCTGGAAGTCCCCGCTACGTTCCCATCGGATTTCGGACTGCATGGCCCCAACTTGCAGGACCTGGCCCTGATTTCCAACGATTAAGCGACGGGATGCTTGAAAAACGGGGGACAACTCCACACTTTGCCCCCATGGCCAGCCTCACTCCCGCCCAAACCGCCCAAGTCTCCACCTGGGTCGCCGAAGGTGCCACGCTTTCGCAGATCCAGTCGCGTCTCTCCGCCGAGCTCGGCATCACGATGACCTTCATGGACGTCCGCTTCCTCGTCGACGACCTGAACCTCACGCTCGTGGAGAAGGAGGAGCCCAAGAAGCCCGAGGAGCCCGCCGCCGAGGCGACCGCTCCGGCCGAGGAGCCCGCCGCCGCGGCCCCCGCCACCGGTGGCGCCGTGACCGTCGAGGTCGACACGATCGCCCAGCCGCACGCGATGATCAGCGGCCACGTCACGTTCTCCGACGGGCAGAAGGCCGACTGGTACATCGACCATCAGGGTCGCCCGGGCATGACGGCCCGCGTGCCGGGTTACCGCCCGACGCAGGAGGACATCCTGGTGTTCCAGACCAAGCTCGACGCCGCGCTGCGTCAGGCCGGCTACTGATCAGCGGGTCTTGAGGATCGCCTCGGCCAGGACGAAGTCCGCGGGCCGGGTGAGCTTCAGGTTCACCGTCGTGTTCTCGACGAGCGAGACATCCTGGCCGACGTACTCGACGGCCGAGCTGTCGTCGGTGACCTTGCGGCCGAGCATCGCGACCTTGCGGTAGGCGCGCAGCACGGTGGCCGTGCGGAACACCTGCGGGGTCTCGGCGGTCCAGACGAGCCCGCGGTCCGGGGAGGTCGCGACCGAATCGGAGTCGCCTTTGGCGATCTTGACGGTGTCGGCCGAGCGACCGGCGAGGATGGCCGCGCCGGTGGTCCAGGCCTTGGCGCGCACCTTGCGGATCGCCTCATCGGTGACCAGCGGGCGGGCGCCGTCGTGGATGTGGACGAGCCCCGTGTGTCCTTCGCACGTCTGGAGCGCCGCGTAGACGGAGTCCTGCCGCGACTCGCCGCCGCTCACGAACTGGATCAGGTGGTCCGGCATCGGGTGTTCGGCCAGCTGCACGCGCAGGCGGGCGAACTGGTCGCTGTCGCGGTAGGTGATGATCACGCGGCCGATGAGGCCCGTGTTCAGGAAGGCGCGGAGCGAGTGGACGAAGACCGGGATGCCCGCGAGCGTCGCCGTGATCTTGTCGTCGACGACCGACTGCATCCGGCGCGCGGAACCCGCGGCCAGGAGGATCAGGATATCGTCGCCGCGTTGGAGCACTTACTTGGCTTCGCCGATCTCCCGGCGCACCTGGAGGGTTTTGGCGGCGGGGTCCCGGTCCTTGAGGATCGGTCGGCCCACCACGATGAAACTGGCGCCGGCCGCGGCGGCCTGCGCCGGGGTCATCACGCGGTTCTGGTCGTCGCCCGCGGCGTCCGGGTAGCGGATGCCCGGGGTCACCAGCGCCGGGCCGGGCCCGAGGTCGGCGCGCAGCACCGGCAGCTCGAGCGGGGAGCAGACGAGGCCATGCGAGCCCGCCTGGATGGCCATGCGACCGAGCAGGCGGACCTGCTCCTCAGGTGTCCGTTGCACGCCGATGGCGTGCAATTGCGCCTGGTCCATCGAGGTCAGCACCGTGACGGATAGGAGCTGGCAATCCGGCAAGGCGAGGTCGGCCGCCTCGCGGGCGCGCGCGATCATCTCCGGGCCGCCGGCGGCGTGCAGCGTGAGGAGGGAGCAGGGCCGGCCCTTGAGGCTCTTCACCGCCGAGGCGACGGTGTTGGGGATGTCGTGGAGCTTGAGGTCGAGGAAGACCTTGAAGCCGAGGGCGTGGAACTCGTCGACGATACCCGGCCCATGACGCGTGAAGAGCTGCAGGCCGAGCTTCACCCAGGCGAGGTTGCCCGCGAGGGGGCGGGCCAGGGCCAAAGCCTCCTCCTTCGTTTCGACGTCGAGGGCGAGGATCAGGCGGCAACCGGCGGACATGGGGT